>JALYFY010000263.1 GCA_030777385.1 Pseudomonadota bacterium
AGCATCCGCTCTCCGGCACCATCGGCATCGGGCATACCCGCTGGGCCACCCACGGCGGCCCGACCGTAAACAACGCGCACCCGCACGCGACCCGCAAGGTGGCCGTGGTTCACAACGGCATCATCGAGAACTACCAGGAACTGAAGGCCGAACTGGAACTCGGCGACCATGTCTTCGAGACCGATACAGACACCGAGGTTATCGTCCACCTCGTGACCCACTTCCTGAATCAGGGGTTCCGGCCGGTTGAGGCCACGTCCGAGGCGTTGAAGATGCTCGAGGGCGCCTTCAGTCTGGCGCTGATCTTCGCCGGCGAGCACGATCTGATGATCGGTGCCCGCCGCGGCACACCGCTGGCCGTGGGCTACGGCGACGACGGCGAGATGTATACCGCGACTCCGTGAGATGTCGAAAAAACTGCTTGCCAGCCGGGGGTGGAAGGATTCTTCTCGGCGCCATGATTCGCGGCGACTTTCTGACAGCGGAGGAACGGCAGGACCTGACCGAGTTGGCTCGGGACGGGTTGGCTGAGCATCGTCTGGCCCGGCGGGCGAACGCCCTGGTGCTGCTGGATCGCGGGATGAGTTGCGAAGAGGTCGGCCGGGTGCTGCTGATCGACGACGATACGATCCGGACGTGGCACCGGCTTTTCGAGGAAGACGGGGTCGATGGCCTGGCCGGATTCAACTACGGGGGTCGCGCCTGCCAGTTGACCCTGGAGCAGCAGGGGACGCTGAAGGCGTGGGTCGGTGAAACCTTGCCCCGGACGACCCGCGAGGTCGGAGCGTGGGTCGAGCGGGAGTTCGGGATCGTCTACGAGAGCCGCTCCGGGTTGATCGCGCTCTTGCATCGTCTGGGACTGGAACACCGCAAGCCTCAGGCGGTGTCGCGCAAGCTCGACCCGGCCAAACAGCAGGCCTTCATCGACGCCTACGAGACGCTGCTGAGGACGCTGCCCGACGACGAGGCGGTGCTGTTCGCCGACGCGGCGCATCCCACCCATGGGGCGCGGCCGGTGGGCTGCTGGGCGCCCAAAGAGGTCAAGGTCGCGGTGGACCAGACCAGTGGTCGGGATCGCCTGAACATTCACGGCGCCCTCGATCTGGAAACCGGCAAGACCCGCATGATCGAGGTGGTGACGGTCGACGCCCTGAGCACGATCGCCCTCCTGATCGCGATCGAGACGCTATATCCGGCGATGCGGATCATCCATGTCTTTCTGGACAACGCCCGCTACCATCACGCCAGGGCGGTTCAGGACTGGCTGGCCATGCCGGGCCGGCGGATCAGGCTCCACTTCGTTCCGGCCTATTGCCCGCATCTGAACCCGATTGAACGTCTCTGGGGGCTGATGCACAAAACCGTGACCCACAACCGATGTTACGCCACCTACAACGGCTTCTGTGAAGCTGTGCTTGGCTTCTTGCGGAATGACGTGCCCAGCGGGTGGGGCACGTTGCGCGATAGTGTGACCGATAATTTTCGTATCATATCACCGGAGGATTTTCGGGTTCTCAGGTGAACCGGGTATATCTTCAAATCTCTATCGGTGGGGACCCGTTCAGCGGCTGGAACCTGGTTTCCTTGCCGCTTCCACCAGTGCCCGGATCGCCCACCGCTTCACCTTCCGGGTGTCCGCATCGTTCAGCTGCAGGACATCCTTGGAGACAACCATCGCTTCCGTCCCGATGATGAGGGCCAGAGCCCTGGTCAGGGTTTCCAGGTCTCCCGGCTTGAACTGACTGCGGGCGGGCTCGAGCGCCGCCCTGATCAAGGGTGTGCGACGGTCCTGGCGGGCCGGCAGGTCTCCGTCCTGGTCGCTCCTGACACCCCGCTGCAGGGAATGCACCAGCATCCTTCGAAGTGCTGCTTCATTGGCGAGGATGATGTCGTGAAGGGCCGCATCGACGCATTCCAGACGCGAAACGGGATCTCCCGACGCTTGGGCGGGAAACAGATCGTCGGCTTCCGGGATGGCGACGTCGAGCGACGCTTCGAGGAGGAGCGCCTCCACGCTTGGAAAATAGCGATAGGCGGTCGCCCGCGTGACGAGGGCTTCCTCGGCGTTCTCCTCGAGGGTTGGCTGGTGTTGGTGTTTATTTATGAGAGCTGCCGCCTGAAG
>JALYFY010000264.1 GCA_030777385.1 Pseudomonadota bacterium
AGATCATGAACACCACGACGGCGAAGATGTCCTTGATCGTTGCGTAGGGGGTGAACGGAACCGCGTCCTTGCCCGACTTGATCGGGATGCCGGTCGGGTTGTTCTGTCCCGGCACGTGCAGGGCCCAAATGTGCAGGATCACGACGCCCAGGGTCATGAAGGGCAGCAGGTAGTGCAGGGAGAAGAAGCGGTTCAGCGTCGGGTTACCGACTGCGTAACCACCCCACAGGAAGCTCACGATGGTCTCGCCCACGAGCGGGATCGCCGAGAACAGGTTGGTGATCACGGTGGCGCCCCAGAAGCTCATCTGGCCCCAGGGAAGCACGTAGCCCATGAAGGCCGTCGACATCATGAGGATGAAGATGATCACGCCGAGGATGTACAGAACCTCACGAGGCGCCTTGTAGGAGCCGTAGTAGAAGTTCCGGAAGATGTGGAGATAGACGGCGATGAAGAACATCGACGCGCCGTTGGCGTGCAGGTAACGCAGCAGCCAGCCGTAGTTCACATCGCGCATGATGTGCTCGACGGACTGGAACGCCAAGTCGGCATTCGGCGTGTAGTACATGGCCAGGAACACGCCCGTCACGATCTGGGAGACGAGCATGAAGACCAGGATGGCGCCGAAGGTCCAGAAATAGGTCAGGTTCCGCGGCACCGGGAAGGCGATGAACGAGGAATGGACGAGACCTGCGATCGGCAGACGGCTCTCGAACCATTTGCCGAAGGCGCTCTGGGGAACGTAAGTGGTGGGATGTTGGCTCATGGATGTCGCCTGATCGTCGCGGATGGTTACGCCGTGGCTTCTTCTTGACCGATAATGATCTTTGTATCGGACACGAAGGTATAGGAGGGGATCGGCAGGTTAGTCGGAGCCGGGCCGCCGCGGACGCGACCGGACGTGTCGAAGACCGAGCCGTGGCAGGGGCAGAACCAGCCCTTGTACTCACCCTGCTGGCCCAGAGGCACGCAGCCCAGATGGGTGCAGTTGCCGTACACGACGAGCCATTGAGCCTTGCCGTCCTTCACGCGCTCGGCGTCGGACTGAGGATCGCGCAGGGATGCAACATTCACATCGCCAGCGGTCTTGATCTCGTCCTGCGTGCGATGCCGGATGAAGATCAGCCTGCCGCGCCAGAAGACCTTGACGATCTGCCCTTCGGCGATCGGCGTCAGGTCAACCTCGACAGGGGCACCGGCGGCCACCGTCGCCGCATCGGGCGCCAGGGACTGGACAAAGGGCCATACCAGGGTTGCCCCGCCGACAGCGGCAGCAGCGCCCGTGGCGATATAAAGGAAATCTCGCCGTGTCGGCTCAGCGACATGAGTGGTGGTCTCGGCCACTTGGCTCTCCAGCATTGATCAAAAACGAGAACCGCGCGTCGGCAATGCCTTGGAAACCCAGACATTCGGCGCACTAGCTCCGATATGGAACGCATCTACGCGCACGCAATGCGACTGGGAGTCGCCGCGCGGTGGCTCTTTGGCACGGCCAAGCCCGCCTGTCCATAGCCGGATTGGAGTTGTTCCAAGCCATGGCTCAAATTGCCGCTCCACCACCGCTGACAGGAAGCCGGGACCAGACTGCACAAGAGGTTGAGCCCCTCCGGCAGACCGCGGCAGGCGCTCCCTTGACGGGAGGGCCTATTGCCCCGATGACGGATCGCATGCCCCGTCTTGCCATCTACCAACCGGACATTCCGCAGAACACCGGCACCATGCTGCGCCTGGCCGCCTGCCTAGGCGTGCCGGTTGAGATCATCGAACCTGCGGCCTTCGATGTGTCCGACAGGAACCTTCGTCGCTCGGGCATGGATTACCTGAACCATGTAACGATCACCCGCCATATCTCCTGGCGCAGCTTCGAGACCTGGCGCCGGGAGGCGGGGGGCCGCCTGATCCTGGCAACCACCAAGGGGGCTATCCCGTATGCGGATTTCGCCTATGAGGCCCATGACATCATTCTGGTCGGGCGCGAATCCGCAGGCGTGCCGGACGAAGTTCAACAAATTGCAGATGCGAGGGTCCTCATTCCCATGCAGGAAGGCAAGCGCTCCCTCAACGTGGCGGTCACGGCCGCCATGGTCCTCGGGGAGGCCCTGCGGCAGACCCGTTCGTTCCCCACCTCAGTCCCTTCTCAGATTTGACGCGAGACCATCATGACCGACCAAGCCGTCGTCGAGCGCCTGCAACAAGAGGCCCCTGTCTGGTTCGCCCTCCTGCGCGACCGGATCTGCGCGGCCTTCGAGGCGCTGGAGGACGAGGTGACGGCTCCCCTCCCCCCGGAGGCCTCGGAGCCCGGCCGTTTCGAGCGCACCGCCTGGGAGCGCAAGGACCACAATGGCAACCCGGGCGGTGGAGGCGTCATGTCCATGATGCGGGGCCGCGTGTTCGAGAAGGTGGGAGTCCACGTCTCGACGGTGCATGGGGAATTCGCGCCGGAATTCCGCGGCCAGATCCCGGGGTCGGACCAGGACCCACGCTTCTGGGCAGGGGGCATCTCGCTGATCGCGCATCCCTGGAACCCGAACGTGCCGACCGTTCACATGAACACCCGCTTCGTGGTGACCACGAAGCCCTGGTTCGGCGGCGGAGCGGACCTCACCCCGGTGCTCGAGAGGCGGCGAACCCAAGACGATCCGGACACCATCGCCTTCCACAGCGCCATGGAGGACGCCTGCAGGGC
>JALYFY010000265.1 GCA_030777385.1 Pseudomonadota bacterium
GAACCCGCGCTGGGGCGGCCTGCCGCCGCAGGATTTCCTCTCCAAGGTCGACCCGCTTTTCGAGGGCATCCGCGACAAGCTTTCCGGCGAATACGCCACTTCGGATGTGGTTGCGGGCCACCTCACCGCCCATTGGGCCGGGCGGCTTGGCCTGAAACCCGGCATTCCGATTCCCGTCGGAGCGTTCGATGCCCATTGGGATGCCATCGGCGCCGGATGCCGCGTGGGCGACGTGGTGAACGTGGTGGGCACCTCCACCTGCATCATCGCCATGGCTGAAGGCACCAGCCTGATCCCCGGCGTGTGCGGCGTCGTGCCGGGCAGCGTCGACCCGGCGCTCGTAGGCATCGAGGCCGGGCTCTCGGCCACGGGCGACATCTTCGAGGCGATTGCCCGGCGGGCCAACACCAATGTGCGCGAACTCTCGAAGGGCCTTGAAGAATACCGCGCCGGGCAGACCGGCCTCCTGCGCCTGACCTGGGACAACGGCGACCGGACGGTGCTCGTAAAAGCCGATCTCGGCGGCATCACGCTGGGCTGGAACCTGCTGCACACGGCGCAGGACGAGCTGTTCGCCGCCATCGAGGGCACCGCCTTCCACACCCGCATCATTCTCGAGCGCATGGCGGAAGGCGGCGTGCCCGTGGAGCGGGTGATCAACGCAGGCGGCATTCCGCAGCACAACGCGGTGCTGAACCAGGTCTACGCCAACGTGCTCGGCCGCCCCGTGCTCGTGCCGGCCGGCATCCCCACGGGCCTGGGCTCCAGCATCTTCGCCAGCCTTGCCGCAGGCTCGCACCCGGACCTGGAGAGCGCTCAAGCGGCGATCTGCCTGCCGTTTCGCACCTTCGAGCCCGATCCCGCAGCGCATGCGGTCTACGAGCGGCTCTTTGCCCATTACAAGACGCTCTATTTCGGCTTCGGCGGCGTTTCTGGACCCGTCTCGCTCGATCATGTATTGCGCGACCTCAAGCGGATCGCTGCTCTTCCCCTTGAGCCGGTTCCGCCCGATGTTGCCGAGCGCGTTCCCGTCTAAGGCCGGAACGCCCCTGTCAGGAGCCTTCATATGATTCTTGTTTCCGGCGAAGCCCTGATCGACCTGTTCATCGGCGCCCCTGCTCAAGGGGGCTTCCCGGCCGAGGCGATTGCGGGCGGCTCGCCGTTCAACGTGGCCATCGGGATCGGACGCCTCGGGCGTCCCGCCGCATTCCTGTCAACGCTCTCCGACGACGTTTTCGGCGCCTTCCTGGCCGACAAGCTCACCCAGGCTGGAGTCAGCCCCGCCTATCTGCAGCGCTGCCCGAACTACACGACGCTCAGCGTGGTCGCCACCGATGCCTCCGGGCAGCCGCAATACTCCTTCTACGCCCCGAACGCCGCGGACCGGGCGCTTAGCCCCGAGTCCCTCCCCGCTCAGTTGCCGCCCGAGGTGAACGCCATCGCGGCGGGCTCCTATGCCCTTGGGGTCGAGCCCATCGCCAGCGCCATCGAGACCCTGCTTCGCCGGGAAGCGGGCTCGCGCGTGATCTCGCTCGATCCGAATGTGAGGCCTCGCGTGGTCGGCGATCTCGACGCATATCGCGAGCGCTTCGAGCGCCTCCTCGCCTACGCCACCATCGTGAAGGCGAGCGACGAGGATATCGAGCTTCTCTACTCCACGGGCGATCTCGCATCCGTCGCACGGGCGTGGCTCGGGCGCGGTCCGGGGCTCGTCATCGTCACCCGCGGCGAGAAGGGGCCGCTCGCGGTTTTCGGCGACAAGGTTCTGGAGCGTGCGGCTCCCAAGATCGAGGTGGTGGATACGGTGGGCGCCGGCGACACCTTCCATGCGGGCCTCCTGTCCTGGCTCGATGCCAACGGCCTGCTCACCCCTGACGCGGTCGCGGGCTTGAACGAGGCGCAGGTGACCGCTGCTCTCGATTTCGCGGCGGCCGCCGCCGCCATCGTCTGCACCCGCCGCGGCGCGAATCCGCCCTCCTGGGCCGAAGTCGAGCAGTTCATGGCCGAAAAAGCCTGATGGAGCCTCCCATGACAAACGCCCAGCCTATCCTTCCAGCCAACGGCATGAACTGGCGCTCCAACCGGTTCCATCGCCAATGGCTCTTCGAGCAGGCCACCAACCTGTTCGACTTCTTCCAGCACAGCATCATCAATCCGGTCGGCGGCTTCTTCGATCTCGACGATGCGGGCCAGCCCATCGAGACCGCCAATCCCGTCCGGCAGATCCACAACACCACCCGCATGGTGCATTGCTTTGCCATCGGCACCCTGCTCGGCCGGCCCGGCTGCGACGCCATCGTCGATCACGGGATGAACTATCTCTGGCACAGCCATCGGGATGCCCAGCATGGCGGCTATGTCTGGTCGTTGGACGATAATGGCCC
>JALYFY010000266.1 GCA_030777385.1 Pseudomonadota bacterium
CGTCTCGAAGGAGGTTTCAGAGTGCAATGAATCCTCCTTCGAGACGGATCAGAACGGTCCTCCTCGTGTCTGGCCGATAAAGAACATGGTGCCTGTTTTCCCCTCCCCCACAGGCCTCGGGCTTGCCCGAGACCTGCTCTTTGCTGGCGCATGTAGGGAACACCCGACATGCGATGGGGAGGGCCAGGGTGGGGGTGTTGGCGCCTGAGCCTGATAGGCTATCGCTCACACCCCCACCTCCAACTCCTCCCCACAAGGGGGAGGAGGGTTCCTGAGCCTTCCTTGTCATGCGATCCCGGATCCGCGCTCCGCTCCGTCCGGGATGGTGTGTATCCTAAACGACCGGCTTCAACGCCCGTGCCGCCATGGCATAGCCGCCCATGGCGCCGTCGACGAAGTGGATGTGGTCGGCTCTGGTGGGCGAGGGGACGAAGCAGGTCATGAGGGCGGCTTCCTGCCGGTGCAGGCCGAAGCGTGCGATGCCCTTTGCTTCAGCCTCCGACAGCAGGGCTTCCAGCCGGCCGGCGAGGGCCGGGGTGCAGTCCAGGGTCATGCGCAGGCCGTCGTCGAACTTGCGGAAGTCGGTGTTCTCGACGAGCTGATGCCGGTATTGTCCCGGATCGAAACCGCCAATCGGGAGACCGAGCCCGAAGACCAGGTAGGCGGCAAGGCGGCTTCCCGCCAGCCGGGCAAGCGCCGTCAGGCGCGAGCGGTCGCGCTTCAGGGTCTTCGCCTCGATGCCGAAGCCCTTGAAGGGAGATGCCAGCGCAGGCCCGGCCTCGGGCAGGGGACGCCCGGCTTCCGGACCCTCGGCGTGGGCGAGCACCTCGCCCACCAGGGCATTGAAGGAGGCCGGGGTTGCGTCAGGCTGCGGCAGCACGATCAGGGAGAGAATGACGCCCCGCTGCGGGGTGATCTCGTCGAACCGGCAGCTGAGGCCGGTCAGGTCGGGCAGGGTTCCGGGCGGGGCCGGTTGCAGGGTGAAGTCTCCCGCCTTCATCCGCCCCTCCGCATAGGCCAGCCCGCCCCCTGAGAACATGGCGTAGGCCACATCCGGCGAGGCGGCGAAGCGGGCGATGCGCACGTCATGACCCTGGGCCCGGATCTGCGCCACGGGCACGAGCGCGATGCGAAGCTCGAAGCCGAACACGTCCCGCACCCAGGCGGCGACGGCGGAAAGGGCCTCCCGCGCAAGCTCGGCCTGCGAGGCCGGCAGGGCGAAATTGGCCCCGTCGCCGCCGAACACGAAGGGAAAATCGTTCGTTCCCAGGGCGTTGGCAATCGCTGCGATCACGGAGGCCGCCGCCGTGTTGACCTCCTTGTAGCGCCCGGCCTCGATGGCGGAGGTGGAGCGCACGATGTCGCTGAGGCCGAGAACCCAATCCTCGGGAAGCGGGGTATAGAGCCCTGGATCCGTCAGCTGGGAAAAACGGCTGAAGACCGGCAGGCGGGCATAGAAGCCTGCCTCGGCTGCAAGAGCCGTTCCATGAGCCGTTCCGGCTTCCATGGGGCGGTTCACCCCACCGCTTCGCCCTCGGGCGCGCCGCGGCCCAGGTCGTCGGGCAGCGGATCGCCGTCGGCCACGAAGCGCATGGAGACTGAGTTCATGCAGTAGCTCTCGCCGGTGGGAGGAGGGCCGTCGTTGAACACGTGGCCGAGATGGCCCTCGCAGCGGGCGCAGCGGATCTCGGTGCGAACCATGCCGTAGCTGGTGTCGCGCACGAAGGCCACGTGATCGCGGTCGATGGGGTCGAAGAAGCTCGGCCAGCCGGTGCCGGACTCGAACTTGGTGCCCGCATTGAACAGGGGCAGGCCGCAGAGGCGGCAGCAATAGGTGCCCTTGTCCTTGGCCTCGTTGAAGATGCCGCAGAAGGGCCGCTCCGTGCCGTGCTCGAGGAGGACGCGGCGCTCCTCGTCGTCGAGATCGGCGACGAGCCTGTGCATCTCCTCCTGGTTCGGAGGCGTCAGGTCGAAGCCTGCGCGGGAGCGTTGTCCTGCCGTGGTGGTGGAGTCTGCCATGATGCGATCCTTCCTGCCCGTCCGTGCC
>JALYFY010000267.1 GCA_030777385.1 Pseudomonadota bacterium
TCCCGCTCCAGATGGCGCGCAAAGGAGCGCAGGGCCGCAAGCTGGCGCATGAGGGAGCGGCTGCCCACCGAAGCCATGCGGCGGGCGGCGAGGAACGACCGGATGTCGAGGGGCTTCAGGCCAAGGATATCCTTCACGCTTGGCGGCTCGCCGAGATGGCCGGTCAGGAATGCCAGAAACTGGCGCAGATCCCGCCCATAGGCCTCCACGGTCTTTGCCGAGAGCCGGCGCTCCTTGGCCAGCGAGGCGAGCCACGCCATTGCCTCCCGGCGGGTGTCGTCTGCGCCCGGAAGGACGAGATCAGGGGCAGTTTGGGTGGCGCTGCTTGACATGAGTCCCATTTATGCAAGGGCAGAACCATAACAGTCACAGGTTAACCTCTTATCATATGACAAGCCGCATTGCCGATGTCCTCATCCCCCTGGCGCTGGACACGGCCTATTCCTACGCCGTGCCGGACGATCTCGGCCTCGAGGAGGGCGACGTGGTGCAGGTGCCGCTCGCCAACCGCGAGGTGGCGGGCGTCGTCTGGGGCATGCGCGAGGGGCAGGGCGGCAACCTCAAGAAGGTGACCGGGGTCATCGACGCGCCGAACCTGTCGCCCAAGATGCGCAAGTTCCTGGACTGGATCGCCTGGTACACGCTCGCGCCCAAGGGCTCGGCGCTCGCCATGGGGCTCAAGATCCCCGACGCGGACCGGCAGGAGGTCGCGCGGGTCGGGGTCAAGATGGCCGGGGCCCTGCCCAAGCGCATGACGCCGGCCCGGCAGAAGGTGATCGATGTCGCCGGGGACGGGGTTGTGCGGCTCAAAAGCGAGCTGGCCCATGCGGCCGGCGTCAGCAACGGCGTCGTGGACGGCCTCATCGACGAAGGCACGCTGGAAACGGTGGCCCTGCTCGCCGAGCCCGTGGCCGAGATGCCCGATGCGGGATTCGGCCAGACCGGCCTCTCCGACGGCCAGCGCGACGCGGCGGACGAGATCGTGGCCAGCATGGGCGAGGCGCATCCCCCCGTGATCCTGCTGGAAGGCGTCACGGGTTCGGGCAAGACGGAGGTGTATTTCGAGGCGGTGGCCGAGGCCGTCCGCACCGGCCGGCAGGCCCTGATCCTCATGCCCGAGATTGCGCTCACGGCCCAGTTCCTCGACCGCTTCGCCGCCCGCTTCGGCGTGAAGCCCGCCACCTGGCATTCCGGCGTCACGGGCCGGCGCCGCGAGCGGCTTTATACCGGCATTGCATCGGGCGAGGTCAAGGTGGTGGCGGGCGCCCGTTCGGCCCTGTTCCTGCCTTATGCGGATCTCGGCCTCATCGTGGTCGATGAGGAGCATGAGACCGCATACAAGCAGGAAGACGGCGTGCATTACCACGCCCGCGACATGGCGGTGGTGCGGGGCAAGATCGAGAATGCGCCGGTGGTGCTGGCCTCGGCCACTCCCTCCATCGAGAGCCGGGTCAATGTGGAGCGCGGACGCTACCGCCATGTGCGCCTCCCCGAGCGGTTCGGCGGGCGCTCCATGCCGCAGATCCGCGCCGTCGATCTGCGGCGCGAGCAGATCCCGAAGGGGCGCTGGCTCTCGCCGACGCTCGTGATGTCGGTCGAGGACACGGTGGCCCGGGGCGAGCAGGCGCTGCTCTTCCTCAACCGGCGCGGCTATGCGCCGCTGACCCTCTGCCGATCCTGTGCCCACCGCTACGAGTGCCCGAACTGCTCCTCCTGGCTGGTGGAGCACCGCTTCCGGCGCTCCCTCGTCTGCCACCATTGCGGCCATGTGGAGCGCACCCCGCAGGCCTGCGTCGAATGCGGCAGCGTCGATTCGCTGGTGCCCTGCGGTCCGGGCGTCGAGCGAATCGCCGAGGAAGCGGCGGCGCTGTTTCCCGACAAGCGCTGCATCGTGCTCTCCAGCGACTTTCCCGGCGGGACGGAGCGGCTGCGGGCGGAGCTTGCCGCCATCGCGGCGGGCGAGTTCGACATCGTCATCGGCACCCAGCTCGTCGCCAAGGGCCACAACTTCCCGCTGATGACCCTGGTCGGCGTGCTGGACGCCGATATCGGCCTCACCTCCGGCGATCCGCGGGCGGCCGAGCGCACCTTCCAGATGCTGCAGCAGGTGACGGGCCGCGCCGGGCGCTTCGAGAAGCCGGGCCGCGCCCTGGTCCAGACCTGGCAGCCGGACCATCCCGTCATCGCGGCCCTGGTGTCGGGCGATGCGGAGCGCTTCTACGAGGAGGAGACCCGGGTGCGCGAGATGGCGGGCCTGCCCCCCTTCGGGCGGCTGGCCTCCCTCATCGTCTCGGCGGTGGAGCGGGAGGCGGCGGAGGCCCATGCCCGCGCCATGGCGCTGGTGGCGGAGCCGCCCCCCGGCGTCACGGTGCTCGGGCCCGCCGAGGCGCCGCTCGCCCTGATCCGCGGCCGCTACCGCTACCGGCTCCTGGTGAAAACCGAGCGGGAGGTGGACCTCCAGGCTTACCTGCGGGGTTGGATGGCGCGCTGCCCCAAGATCCGGGGCAACACCCGCGTCTCCATCGATGTGGACCCGCAGAGCTTTTTGTGATCACAAGCACCCCATCATCCAAGACAAGGCACCATGACCAAGATCGTCCATTGCATCCGGCACGGCCAATCCACCTTCAATGCCCATTTCACCGAGCATGGGGTGGATCCGGGGCATTTCGATGCGCCTCTGACGGAGCTTGGCCAGCGCCAAGTGGCCGAACGGGCGCCCGAGCTGCGCCAGCATCCTTATGAGCTTGTGGTGACCTCGCCGCTGACCCGGGCGATCCAGACGACCATGGGGCTGTTCGGCAGCCATCCTGCGGCGCCTCCGATCCTCGTGGAGTGCCTCCATCGCGAGCACCTGGAGAGCAGCTGCGACGTGGGGCGGGCCATCTCCCACCTGTCGGCCGAATTTCCCCATCTGTCCTTCGATCACCTGGACGAGGTCTGGTGGCACAATGAGGGCGAGGTGAACGAGCGGGGCTTCGTCTACGAGCCGAGCCACGTGTTCGAGGAGCGGGTCGACCGGTTCCGCGGCTGGCTTGCGGAGCGGCCCGAGACCATGATCGCCGTCGTGGGGCACGGCACCTTCTTCAGCAGGCTCGTCGGGCGGTTCCTGAACAACTGCGAGGTTGCCACCCTGGAGCTCTAAGCCTGCCCCTTAACCAGCTTGCCTGTTTTTCCCGCCCGTGCATGGGCTTGCTCGCCTTGCGCCTGCGAAAAACCCATGCTAGTGCACCCTCGCCTGACGGGCGGAGAAGGCTTTCGTCCCAGGCTCATTTCCACACCTCACGGGTTTCCCGAAGGCCTCCGACAGGCTTTCCCGGTCCGAGGCCCGTTAAGACAAGAGAGACGGTTACGTGGCGCAAAGCGGTTCGCATGAAGGACCCCTCCTGTCGGGCGTAGCGTTGCGCTATGCTTCGGCGCTGTTCGAACTCGCCCGGGAAGCGAATGCCGTGGATGCTGTTTCGGGCGATCTCGATCGCTTTGACGGGATGATCCGCGGCAGCGAAGACTTGCAGCGCCTGATCCGCAACCCCATTTTTACCGCCGAAGAGCAGTCGAATGCGGTGGCTGCGATTCTCGACAAGACCGGCCTTTCGGGTCTTGCGGGCAATTTCATCCGTCTCGTGGCGTCCAACCGCCGGCTCTTCGCCCTCCCCGACATGATCCGCGCCTATCAGAACCTCGTGTCTGATGCGAAGGGCATCGTCCGGGCGCAGGTCACCCTGGCGGAAACGCCATCCGACACCGTACTGAACGAAATCAAGGCGGCGCTGCGCGACGTCGCCAAGGCTGACGTCTCCGTCGACGTCAAAATCGACCCGAGCCTCATCGGCGGTCTCATCGTGAAGATGGGCTCCCGCATGGTGGATGCCTCGG
>JALYFY010000268.1 GCA_030777385.1 Pseudomonadota bacterium
CTCCAGCAGGGGGTGGTCGACGGCCAGGAGAATCCGCTCAACAACATCTACGCGAGCAAGTTCCAGGAGGTGCAGAAGTTCATCACCCTGGACGGCCACATCTACGACACCAACATCTTCCTGGTCGGAGCCCAGTTCTACCGGGGCCTCACGCCCGAGCAGCAGCAGCTTTTCAAGGAGGGCAGCCGTCTCGAGGTGAAAGTCATGCGGGATGCGCTCAAGAAGGCGGACGACGCCGCCCTGGAGGGCATGAAGAAGAGCGGCATGGAGGTGACGGAGGTGACGCCTGCGTTCCGCGAGCAGCTCATTCAGGCGACGCGGCCGGTGGTGGAGCGCTATGGCCAGGATGTGGACAAGGAATTGTACAACTCGCTCATGCAGCAGGTGAACGCGTCCAAGTAGACCGATGATCCCAGGATGGAGCCGTCGGGGCTCCAACCCTCGGGAGCTGCTTCCTTGCGAGGGGAGGCAGCTCTTTTTTATGGGCCAGATTTCGAGCGGCGATCCGGAGCCGCTTCGCCGGGAAAGGTCCTAGCCGCCGGTTCTCGCCGGGTTCCAGGTGGCTTTCGGGTGCTGCACCGCGAACTTGCCGCCGCTGATCTCCAGGGCGGCCCCGCTGATGTAGCTTGCCTTCGAGGACGCCAGGAACACCACCGGCGCGGCAACCTCCTCGACCGAACCGGGGCGCATGAGGGCGATCTGCGCCAGCGCGACATCCCCGTTCTTCTCGATGGTCTCGGCATTCATCTGCGTGGCGATCAGGCCCGGCACATAGGCGTTCACCCGGATGTTCCAGGGAGCGAACTCCGCCGCCATGGTCTTGGTCATGCTGATCAGGGCAGCCTTGGACAGACTGTACAGCCCGTACGGATAGGCCGGGATCAGGGCGGCGAACGAGGACGCGTTGAGAATGACGCCGCCCGATTCCTGGTTCTTCATGCGCTGAAACGCCGCCTGCGCGCACAGGTATGCGCTCTTCAGGTTCATGTCCATGAGCTCGTTCCACTGCTCCTCCTCGAGAACAGTGAAGTCGGAGGTGGGATGGGTGGCGGCGTTGTTGACGAACACGTCGACTCCGCCCCATGTGCGGTCGATCTCCTCGAACAGGCGCTCGACCCCGCTGCGGCGGGACACGTCGGCCGCCACGGCCGTCACCCGATCCCCGAACCCTGCGAAGCGATCCCGCGCCTCCTCCAGCCTCCCCGGGTCGAGGCCGTTGAGCATCACGCGCGCCCCCTCCTCCAGGAAGGCCTGGGCAAGCGCAAGGCCGATCCCCCGGCTGGAGCCGGTGATCGCCACTCTCTTCTGGTCAAGGCCGAGATCCATGGAGCGCCTCCCCTACCAGTGGCTTCCGCCCGCCAGCACGCCGCCGTCCACGACGATGGCCTGCCCGGTCACGTAGCTCGAAGCCCGGGATGACAGGTAAAGGGTGAGCCCCAGGAGTTCGTCCGGCTCCCCCGGACGCCTCGCGGCGATGCGGTCCCTCATCCACTGGCTCTTGCCGGGGTTCTCCCAGATGGGAGCCGACAGAGGCGTCAGCATGAAGCCGGGGATGATGCAGTTGACCTGGATGTTCCTTGCGGCCCATTCCACCGCCATGACCTTGGTCAGCTGCTTCACGGCGCCCTTGGTGGCCCCATAGACCGAGACGCCGGCCAGGCCCATCTCGGAATTGATCGACCCGATATTGATGACCTTCCCGCCCGATTCCGGCATGAGCGGCACGACCGCCTGGGTGAGCTGGAACAGGCCGCGCAGGTTCACGTCGACGATCCGGTCGAAGGTGCTCTCCTCCACCTCCAGGATCGGCTCGCGCTTGTTGATCGCGGCGCAGTTGACCAGGATGTCGACGCGCCCGAAGTCGTCCTTCACCTCCTCGACCATCGCCCGGATGGACGCCTGGCTGGCGAGGTCGACGAAATAGCCCTTGCTCGCGCCTCCGGCATTCCTGATCCTGAGACCGACGCCCGCCAGTTCATCCACGTGCAGATCGCACAAGACCAGGGAAGCGCCGGCTCTTGCAAGGCCGAGGGCCAGGACCTGACCGATGCCCCCTGCCGCTCCGGTGACAAGGGCCACCTTGCCCCTCAAAGAAAACAGCTCGTCGAAGATCGACCCGTTTGCCTCGGATGGTGCGCTCATTCGATCGTCTCTCTCGGGGCTTTCGCTTCGGCAGGCTGAAGACCACGGCCGAAGCCGCATGTGGCAGCCGCCATCTGCCGGGCGGATGGCCCATGGTTGACGAGTGCTCAAGCTATTGTCAAGCATGATGGCATGACAGGTTCCAAGACCACCCGCCATGCTGCGGAGAGCGTCGTCAGGACCAAAATTGCGCCAATGGAGGAAGCCTCAGGACGCCTGCTTTGCGGGAACCTTGCCTGACGCCCGTGCTGGAGTCTTCGCAGGCGTCC
>JALYFY010000269.1 GCA_030777385.1 Pseudomonadota bacterium
AATTTTGTTCAGGTCGCCACAAGTTTGCGCTCAAAGGCACGGCAGCGAAGGTCCTGTTACAAAGGTTACTAAACATAGGCTCTGGAGAAGCAAAAAAACGTACGGTCACGGGAAAAGGCGGTGGCCTGCCGAATCGGGATGAAGCTCGGCCCTCCAGCTGCGCAAAACAGCTGTCAGGAACGGAGTAATCGATGGATTGCTCTCCTCGCTCTGCACGACGCTGGCGAGGAGCAGGCGGGTCGGCCGCATGCGGCGCGTTGGCAGGATCGGGCGAGCAGCGAACGCTGCGGAAAACACACGGATCAGCGGCTCCGCCATCGTTAGATAGGCTCCTCTGCCGGTGCCCGTTCGCCCTTTCGGGTGAGAGATTAGTGCGCCGGGAGACCGGCAAGGAGTAGTCGGTGCAAGTCCGACACGATGAAGGAGTAGCGACCCGCATCGGCCCCAAGCCGTGCGTTTCTGCCCGCGAGGGCAGACGCGAAGCGTCGGCAGGGGAGTGCATAGGCCAGCCATTGAGCCGCGAAAGTCACTCATCCCGGACGCCGACGTCGTTAATTAGACGGAAGGCAACACGGTGGGGCGCGTCAGCGCGAGCGCCCCACCGGTCCGGCGTGGTCGAAGACCCTGGCATGTGTGGACGCTCCTTGCGCGGGAACCGGGAGATCTCCTGCTCGACCACAGGCACGTGCCGTCTGGTCCGCATCGGGAAGGCGAGGAGCCGTCGCCGATGATGAACGGGCAGGAGAAGTCAGACCTCGCCATAGTAGCGACGAAGCCGACGAACAACGCCGGGCAGCCGGCTGCGGAGCCGGTGGAGCGAAGGGCGGGGACCAAGGGGAACGCGGGCCAGCAAAGCACGCGCCGGGCTCAGGACCGGGCAAGCGTGTCCCAGGCGCTGGCACGCGTACGGCAAGCTGCAAGACAACGGAAGACGGAGAGGTTCACGGCGCTCCTCCACCATCTCGACCCGGCCATGCTCCGGACCGCGTTCTTCGCGCTCCAGCGGGACGCCGCTCCCGGTGTGGACGGGCTCGCATGGCGGACCTACGAGGCTGACCTTGATCGCAGGATTGAGGATCTGCACGCGCGGGTCCACAGGAGCGCCTACCGGGCGCAACCGTCCCGGCGCCGGTTCATCCCGAAGCCGGACGGCCGTCAACGCCCGCTCGCGGTTGCGGCCCTCGAAGACAAGATCGTCCAGAGGGCGACAGTCGCGGTGCTGAACGCGATTTACGAGGAAGACTTCCTCGGCTTCTCGTATGGATTCCGGCCAGGGCGCGGCCAGCACGATGCGCTGGATGCCCTTTGTGTCGGGATCTCCAGCACGAGGGTGAACTTCATCCTGGACGCCGACATCCGGTCATTCTTCGACGCGGTGAGCCAGGACTGGCTGCTGCGCTTCCTGGACCACCGGATCGGCGATCCGCGCATCATCCGCCTGATCCGCAAATGGCTCAGGGCCGGGATCCTCGAAGACGGACAGGTCAAGATCAGCGACAAGGGGACGGGGCAGGGATCAGTGGCGTCACCGCTGCTCGCCAACGTCTACCTGCACTACGTCTTCGACCTGTGGGCCGATCGCTGGCGACGGCGGGAGGCCATGGGCACGGTGATCATCGTGCGATATGCCGACGATATCGTGGTCGGCTTCGAGCACGAGGCCGATGCCCGCCGCTTCCAGGACGCGATGCGCGCACGGCTTGACGCTTTCTCGCTGTCGCTTCATCCGGACAAGACCCGCCTGATCACGTTCGGACGCCGCGCGGCGACCCAACGGGCTCGGTGCGGCCTTGGCAAACCGGAAACCTTCAACTTCCTCGGCTTCACCCTGATCTGCGGCAAGTCTCGCAAGGGCAAGTTCCTGCTCATGCGCAAGACCCGCCGCGACCGGATGCGGGCGAAGCTCCAGGACGTCAAGGAGGAGCTGCGGCGGCGAAGGCATCAGCCGATCCCCGTCCAGGGGATATGGCTCGCACAGGTCGTGGCCGGCTTTTTCAATTATCATGCCGTCCCGACCAATCACCGGGCCTTGCGTGCGTTCCGGGACCATGTGGTTGCCCTCTGGCGGCGGTCGCTGCGGCGGCGCAGTCAGCGGGACTTCACCACGTGGGCGCGGATCAAGAAGCTGGCGGACGACTGGCTTCCCAAGCCGCGGATCCTTCATCCCTGGCCGAGAGACCGCTTCGCCGTCAAACACCCGAGGTGGGAGCCGAGTGCCCGAATTGGGCCCGCTCGGATCTGTGCGGGGGGCGCTCAGTAATGAGCGTCCCTACCGCGATCCAATTAATAGACGATATTGATAAATAACTGCTAGTGAAAACGCTGGATGAGTACGAAATGGCCCATGAGAAAGGCTTTTTGCCTTCTCGAATGCGGAAATGCGCTTAGTTTACTCCTCCTATGCTGAACCCTTTTTCTCGAGTGAACTTACTAAGCGAGTGGTTT
>JALYFY010000270.1 GCA_030777385.1 Pseudomonadota bacterium
GCCACCACGATGTTGAAGCTGTCGAAGGTGCCCTGGGCGCCCAAGCGCACCAACCCGCCTTTCGGAGCATTCGGGTTGACGTAGTCGAAATGCTTGAACCCGGCCGGATATTTCGGCTCGTCGAGCAGGACTGCACCATGCCGCCATTGGGCTTCCTGAGCTGCGAGGGGGGTGAAGGCAAGGCAGGCAACCAGGAAGCTCGGCAGAAGGGTACGGATCACAAGGCGTCTCCTAAACGGTGAGGCGTCTGTCGTTAGCTACATTTTTGGGCGCCATAGGGCGAGCGCAAGGGACAACGCATGAAAGGCGAGGCGGCGCAAAAGAAAAAGCCGGGCTTTTGGGCCCGGCTCTCCCGAATGTGAAAGTGATGCGCTTTACTGGGCCGCAGGAGCGGCGGGAGCGGCAGGGGCTCCTCCAGCGGCGGGAGCTGCTCCAGCGGCGGGAGTTCCTCCTGCAGCGGGCGCCGCAGGAGCGGCAGCATTGGCCGGAGCCGCGGCAGATGCCTCAGGAAGCGGAGGAGCGCTGGGGGAGACCGACTTCAGATAGGCGATGAGATCTGCCCGCTCCTTGGCCTGCGCGATGCCGGCGAAGGCCATGATGGTGCCGGGAACGGCCTGCTTGGGATTCTGGATGAAGGCGTTCAGAGCCTCATAGTTCCAATCCCCGCCCTTGCCCTTGAGGGCTCCCGAGTAGTTGAAGCCCGCGTGGGAGGCGAGCGCGCGTCCGACGACGCCGTGAAGATTGGGCCCGACCTTGTTGGGTCCGCCCTCCTCGAAGGTGTGGCAGGAGGCGCACTTCTTGGCCGCAGCCTGACCCTTGGCGACATCGGCGCTGGCGAGAAGAACGGGAAGCGGCTCGGCCGGAGCGCCTGCGCCGGCATCGGCGGTGGCGCCTTCCTCGGGAGCCGGGAGGTCGTAGCCCGGAACGGCCGGCCTATGGGGCGAGAACAGGCCGCCGGCGATAACGTTGACGCCGACCACGAAGAGGAGCGAGCCGAAAACGGCGCCCATGATCTTATTGGTCTCGATATTCATCAGTTAGGCTCTCCTCGCCTTCGTACAAGCGGCGAAACCAGCGCAGCAGAACGGATCCGCGGGCGGGTGCCCACGATAGGGGCGTTGCTTAGCCGTAGAGATAGGGTTTTGACAATGGGGTTTTCAGGAGTTTTCGCCGTTCTCGTGGTCGCAGCATGGGTTTGCAACGCCTAAAGGCTTCCCGAGGTCCCGGGATCGGTTGCCGCACAGCCCATGACAAACGGAAGCCACCTTGCTAAGAGCCCTCGGGTTCTCCGCCAGAGAGTGCTTCATGTCCGACCCCCTCGTCCTGATCCCCGCCCGCCTCGCTGCAACCCGCCTGCCGAACAAGCCCCTGGCGGATATCGCAGGCGAGCCCATGATCGTCCATGTGTGGCGGCGCGCCGTCGAGGCCGGGATCGGGCCCGTGGCCGTGGCAACCGATGCGCCGGAGATCGCCGAGGCCGTGACCAAAGCCGGAGGCCTGGCCGTCATGACCAGGGTGGATCACGCCTCGGGCTCCGACCGCATCTTCGAGGCTGTGGAAAAGCTCGATCCTGAAGGCCGCCACGATGTGGTCGTGAATGTGCAGGGCGATCTCCCAACCATTGATCCCGCCATTATCGCAGCTTCCATCGTTCCCCTTTCGGACGCAGCCGTCGATCTTGCGACCCTCGTGGCCCTCATCGAGCGCGAGGAGGAGAAAACCAATCCCAGCGTGGTGAAGATGGTGGGAAGCGAGGTTTCCGCCGGCCGGTTCCGCGCCCTCTACTTCACCCGCGCGACCGCACCCTATGGGGACGGCCCGCTCTATCATCACATCGGCCTTTACGCGTACCGCCGCAAAGCCCTGCAGCGTTTCGTCGGATTGCCGCCTTCTCCGCTGGAGATCCGCGAGAAGCTGGAGCAGCTGCGGGCACTTGAGGCTGGCATGCGCATCGACGCCGTCGTGGTGAACGACGTTCCCCTCGGCGTCGATACCCCTCACGATCTGGAAAGGGCGCGGGAGATCATCGCGGCCCGGAGGAACCCATGAGCAAGTTCATCTCATTCCAGGGCGAGCCTGGGGCCAATTCCCACACCGCCTGCTCACAGGCACGGCCCGACTGGCAGGTGCTGCCCTGCCCAACCTTCGAGGACGCTTTTGCGGCCGTGAACGAGGGCCAGGCGGGACTCGCCATGATCCCGATCGAGAACTCGATCGCGGGCCGCGTGGCCGATATCCACCACCTCTTGCCGACCTCGGGGCTCCACATCGTCGGCGAGCACTTCCTGCCGATCCATTTTCATCTCATGGCGATCCCGGGCGCCGATCTCGGCACCATCAGAAACGTGTACAGCCACGTTCATGCGCTGGGCCAGTGCCGCAAGATCATCCGCAAGCTGGGCTTGAAAGCCCATGTGGCCGGCGATACCGCAGGCTCCGCCCGCGAGGTGGCCGAGTGGAAGGACCCGACCCGTGCGTCCCTTTCGCCCCGCATGGCCGCCGATATCTATGGCCTGAAGATCCTGGCGGAGAACGTGGAGGACGAGGCGCACAACACGACGCGCTTCGTCATCCTGTCCAAGACCCCGCAATGGGCTCCCAAGGAGCAGGGGCCTGTGGTGACCTCCTTCGTCTTCCGCGTGCGCAACCTGCCCGCCGCGCTTTACAAGGCGCTCGGCGGCTTTGCCACCAACGGCATCAACATGACGAAGCTCGAGAGCTACATGCTCGAGGGCGAGTTCCTGGCAACGCAGTTCTATGCCGAGGTGGACGGCCACCCGGAGGACGCCAACCTCATGCGGGCCCTGGAGGAGCTGGAATTCTTCTCCCGCGAGCTGCGCATCCTGGGCGTCTACCCGGCCGATCCGTTCCGGGAGAAGATGGGGGAGGCGGCGGAGTGACGATCCGTATCCGAGAGGCGGTTGAAGCCGACCTTGAGGGCATCGCCAAGGTTCATGTTCAGGGGTGGCGCGAAACCTACAAGGATTTCCTGTCTCCCGAGGCGCTCGCCGGCATGTCCGTCGAGGAGCGGATGCAGATGTGGCAGGGAGCCTTCGCGCATCCCAATCCCCAGGCCAGGTTTCTCGTGGCTGAAGCCGACAACGGGGAGATCGTGGGCTTCGTGCGCGCCGCGCCGGTGATGGCGAAGGAACCGGATCTTCTCGGCACCGAGGCCGAGATCTTTGCCATTTACCTGCTCGACAAGGTCAAGCGGCAGGGCGTCGGCCGCCGGCTCATGAGCAACGTGTTCGACCATCTCCGCACGCAGGGCTTTCGATCGGTGGGCTTGTGGGTCCTGAAGGAGAACCTCCCGGCGCTCCGCTTCTACGAGGCCCTAGGCGGTACGTCCGGACCCGAGCAATCCTTCGATCTGCGCGGCCAGATGGTCACGGAGATTGCGTACCGGTTCGATTGTTCTGCTCCGGGCTAACATCCTCGACCTGAGCCCTCCCCACAAGGGGGAGGGAAGCCTGCGCTCTATCCTGCACCCGATCCCGAATCTCCGCTGCGCTTCGTTCGGGATGACAGCGGTTTCAAACCCTCTGCCGTCATCCCCGGACGTGTTCCGGGGATCCCCGTCTTTGTGGCGGTTCAAGACGCGGATGGCCGGAACGAGTGTGGCCAGAAATGCTGGGTGTCATCCCCGGCGCACGCAGTGCGGGAAGGGGATCCATGGCGCTGAGCGTGTGAGTGGATTCCCTTCCCCTGCGCTGCCGCTTCGGCCGGGAATGACACAGCGGGCAGGAGCAGTGTTCCTCCTTTGTTCTTGACCTTTGCTGCAAGCTGAGCTATATCGTTGCTTAGCTTGGTCCTGCCGAGGGGCGCGCTCGCGAGGCGTCGCAGTGTGGGAGCAGGCACGGTCCTGTGCCGGAGCTGACACGCAGGCTCCTGTGACAGGAGGC
>JALYFY010000271.1 GCA_030777385.1 Pseudomonadota bacterium
GGCGCAGTTCGTCGATGCGGCCAGGCGCGGCGAGCGCGCCGGCTTCGACATGCTCGAGCTGCACTGCGCCCACGGCTATCTGCTGGCGAGCTTCATTTCCCCGCTCACGAACCGGCGCACGGATGAACATGGCGGCTCCCTCGAGAACCGGCTGCGGTTCCCCCTGGAGGTGTTCGATGCCATGCGCGAGGCCTGGCCTGCGCACAAGCCGATGTCGGTGCGCATCTCCGCCACCGACTGGGCCGAAGGCGGCATCACCGGCGACGAGGCGGTGGAGATCGCGCGTGCCTTTGCCGAGCACGGGGTCGACCTCGTCGACGTTTCGACCGGCCAGACCGTGCGGGAGGCACGGCCCATCTACGGGCGCATGTTCCAGACGCCGTTCTCGGACCAGGTGCGCAACGAGGCGCGGGTTGCCACCATGTGCGTCGGCAACATCACCGCGGCCGATCAGGTGAACACGATTCTTGCCGCGGGACGCGCCGATCTCGTGGCGCTCGGGCGGCCGCATCTGGTCGACCCGTTCTTCACCATGAAGGCTGCGGCCTGGTATGGCGCGAAGGATATTCACTGCCCGCCGCAATATCTTGCCGGCAAGGACCAGATCTTCCGCAACTCCGTCCGCGACCGGCAGGATCTCGAAGACCTCAAGGTGAAGGCCAAGCCGAAGACCCGGGCCGAGCTGAAGATGGAGGCCGGTGAGAAGCCTCTTGCGGCGGAATGACATGACCATGACATCTCTCAAGGGCCGGCATGCGCTGGTCACGGGCGGCGGCCGGGGCATTGGACGGGCCGTGGCGGCGCGTCTGGCGAAGGCGGGCGCGACCGTCACGGTGGTCGGACGCAGCCCTGCAAGCCTCGAACAGGCCATCATGCAAGGTGACGCTCATGCGGCCGCCGTGGCCGACGTCACGGATCACCAGGCTGTGCAGAGGGCTGTCCAGGAAGCTGTTGCCCGTTACGGCCCGGTCGACCTGATGGTCGCCAATGCGGGAGCCGCCGCCTCTGCGCCCTTCATGAAGTCGGGGCCTGAGGTTTTCCGGCAAATGCTCGACGTGAACCTTCTCGGCGTGACCAACATGACCCAGGCCGTGCTCGGCTCCATGACGGAGCGGGGCTTTGGGCGCATCATTGCCGTGGCATCGACCGCAGGCCTCAAGGGCTATCCCTATGTGAGCGCCTACTGCGCCGCCAAGCATGCGGTCGTCGGCTTCATGCGCGCCTTGGCCCTTGAGACGGCAAAGACCGGCGTCACCGTCAATGCCGTCTGCCCCGGTTTCACGGACACCGACCTTGTGGCAGAGAGCCTCGACAGAATCATGGCGAAGACAAACCGGACGCGCGACGAGGCGCTGGGCGAACTCGTGAAGCACAATCCGCAGGGGCGGCTCATCGACCCGTCCGAGATCGCCGACGCAGTGCTCTGGCTCTGCGGCGACGGCGCACGCTCCGTGACCGGGCAGGCCATCGTGGTGGCCGGTGGAGAAGTTTAGGATGGACGACCAGACCATTCCCCTCGATGCCGAGACCAAGGCCGTCGAGATGCCGGAGGACCACCGGGAGGAGCTGCGCCTCTGGCTGCGGCTTCTCACCTGCTCCACCCTCATCGAAGGGGAGGTGCGCCGCCGCCTGCGCGAGCGCTTCGACGTCACGCTGCCGCGTTTCGACCTGATGGCTCAGCTCGACAAGGCGCCGGATGGGATGACCCTGTCGGACCTGTCGAAGCGCATGATGGTGTCGAACGGCAATCTCACCGGCCTCGTCGACCGCCTTGTGACCTCCGGCCACATCGACCGCTCCGTGTCTCCCATGGACCGGAGGGCAATGGTGATCCGCCTGACGCCAAGCGGCCGTGCCGAGTTCCGCACGATAGCGGCCGAGCATGAACTCTGGATCGCGGAGCTGTTCGGCGACCTCACGAGCAAAGACAGGAGCGATCTCATGCGGCTTCTCGGCAAGACCAAGCTGTCGGCGCGCAACACCATCATGGGAGAAGGCCAGTGACGCATTTCGCCAATTCCGTGACGCTGCCGCTCTCGGGCTACGAGCCGCGGCACTTTCTGCTGTCGGTCGATGGACCTGTGGCGACGGTCACGCTCAATCGCCCTGAGAGGAAGAACCCGCTCACCTTCGAGAGCTACCGCGAGCTGACGGATTTCTTCCACGCCTGCGCCAAGGATGAAGACGTCAAGACCATCGTCGTCACCGGCGCTGGAGGCAACTTCTCGTCCGGCGGCGATGTGTTTGAGATCATCGGCCCTCTTGTGGAGATGGACACGAAGGGCCTTACAGCCTTCACCCGTATGACGGGCGAATTGGTCAAGGCCATGCGGGCTGCGCCGCAGCCGATCGTTGCGGCGGTCGAAGGCATTTGCGCGGGTGCCGGCGCCATCATCGCCATGGCGTCCGACCTTCGCCTTGCAGCGCCCGGCGCAAAGGTCGGGTTCCTGTTCAACAAGGTGGGCCTCGCGGGCTGCGATATGGGCGCCTGCGCCATTCTCCCGCGCATCATCGGCCAGGGACGTGCCTCGGAGCTGCTCTATACCGGCCGCTTCATGAGCGCGGAGGAAGGCGAGCGGTGGGGCTTCTTCAGCCGGATCGTCGATGCGGCGGGTCTTCCCGATGAGGCGCACAATCTTGCCCGCGCCATCGGCACCGGGCCGACCTATGCCAACACCATGACGAAGCGCATGCTCGCCATGGAATGGGCCATGTCGGTGGAGGAAGCCATTGAGGCTGAAGCCGTGGCGCAGGCGCTGTGCATGACCACGGAGGATTTCGCCCGCGCCTATCGGGCGTTCGCCGCCAAAGAGAAGCCGGTGTTTCAGGGAGATTGACGTGATCGACGCGAGTTTTCTC
>JALYFY010000272.1 GCA_030777385.1 Pseudomonadota bacterium
AGGTCATGGAGAGCTTCATCAAGGCGGAAGGCGGAGGCAAGAATATCTGCGCCGTCTACGCCCACAACGACGACATGGCGATCGGCGCGATCCAGGCCATCAAGGAAGCAGGCCTGAAGCCCGGTAAGGACATCAAGATCGTCTCCATCGATGCCGTGCCTGACATCTTCAAGGCCATGGCCGATGGTGAAGCCAACGTCACCGTCGAGCTGACGCCCAACATGGCTGGGCCTGCCCTCGATGCGCTCATGGCGTTCAAGAAGGACGGCAAGCAGCCGCCCAAGTGGATCCAGACCGAGTCCAAGGTCTACACGCCGGAGACGGCAAAGGCCGAGTACGACAAGCGCAAGGATCTCTACTAACATTTTGAGCCATGAAGGCAGCAGGCGGTTCCCGCCTGCTGCCTCAAAGCCCGCCGGTGCTCGGCGGTTTTGCGCATGAGCTGTCGAGGAATGGATGCAGCCAGCAACAGAACAAGCTCAGCTTCTTGAGATCCGGGGGCTCACGAAGGGCTTCCCAGGGGTGCAGGCGCTCGATCATGTGGACTTCACCCTGCATGCGGGGGAGATCCACGGCCTGCTCGGAGAGAACGGCGCCGGCAAGTCGACCATGATCAAGGTGCTGACGGGTGTGTTCAAGCGCGATGCCGGAACCATCCGGCTCGAGGGACAGGAGATCGCAGCTCGGGATACTGCCGATGCTCTCTCCCTTGGGATCGGAACCGTCTATCAGGAGGTGAACCTCCTGCCGAACATGTCGGTTGCGGAAAACCTGTTCATCGGCCGCCAGCCGCATCGCTTCGGACTTGTCCGCACAGGCGAAATGCGCCGCCGGGCCTCGGAGCTTCTCGCAGGATACGGCCTTGCTATCGATGTCGCAAATTCCCTGGGCAGCTTCTCCGTTGCCGTCCAGCAGATCGTCGCCATCGCGCGTGCCGTCGACCTGTCGGCCAAGGTGCTGATCCTCGACGAGCCCACGGCAAGTCTCGATGCTCAGGAGGTGGAAACCCTCTTCGGCATCCTCAAGCGCCTGAGGAACCAGGGCATCGGCATCGTGTTCGTCACGCATTTTCTCGATCAGGTCTATGCGCTGTGCGACCGGATCACGGTCCTGCGCAACGGCCGTCTTGTGGGCTCCCGCCCGATCGCGGAGCTGCCGCGGATCGAGCTCGTTTCCATGATGCTGGGACGCGAGCTTGCGGCTGAAGCCCTTCATCGCAATCACCGCAGCGCTGTTGCCGGAGAGCCGCTCGTTTCTTTCAAGAACTACGGCAAGAACCGTCTCGTGGAGCCGTTCGATCTTGCGGTTCGTTCCGGCGAGGTCGTCGGGCTTGCAGGCCTCCTTGGGTCTGGACGGACCGAAACGGCCAAACTGATTTTCGGTATCGAGCGGGCGGACAGCGGACAGGCATTCGTGGATGGAAAGCCTGTTCGCATTGCCTCGCCCCGCGATGCAGCACGGTTGCGGTTCGGCTTTACGCCCGAGGATCGCAAGACCGAAGGCATCGTTGCGGAACTGTCGATCCGCGAGAACATCATCCTGGCCCTGCAGGCGCAGCGCGGGTGGCTCCATCCTTTGCCAAGGCGCAGGCAGGATGAGATCGCCAGCCGCTTCATCAAGCTTCTCGACATTCGCACTCCCGACGCGGAGAAGCCCATTGGTCTTCTCTCCGGCGGTAACCAGCAGAAGGCGCTCTTGGCCCGCTGGCTCGCCACCGAGCCGCGTTTTCTCGTTCTCGACGAGCCGACGCGCGGCATCGATGTGGGAGCGCATGCGGAAATCATCCGCCTGATCGAGCGCCTATGCGAGGACGGACTTGCGCTCCTCGTCATCTCGTCGGAGCTGGAGGAGATCGCCTCCTATAGTGACCGCGTGATCGTGCTGCGCGACCGTCGCCATGTGCGCGAGCTGTCCGGCACGGAGGTGAGCGCCGATACCATCATGACAACCATCGCGAGCCACTGAATGAGCAGCGTGATCCCGGCGGGGGCTTCCCGCACG
>JALYFY010000273.1 GCA_030777385.1 Pseudomonadota bacterium
TGCACAATGGCAATGGAGAGGACCAGCTGCGCGAGGCCGTGGGCGCGCAGCATGATCGTGCCCATGAGGAGACCCGCAGCGGCACCGGCGACGGCTCCAATGGCGATGAGGGTGAGCGGCTCCGTCACCCCGTTCACGCAGGCAATGCCGGCCGCATAGGCGCCTGCGCCAAAAAGCGCTGCCTGTCCCAGTGTTGCCACCCCGCAATAGCCCACGATGAGATCGATGGAGAGGACCAGCAGAGCGACCGCAATGACGCGTGTGAGCAGCGCAAGATTATCGGGAAAGAGCCAATATCCAGCCATACCGGCTGCGATGATCATGGCGATCCCCGCAACGTCCCATATCCAGCGGCCTCCTGCCGAAGGGGCCGCTGCAACTCTCTCTGTTTGAGCGATGACCTGCACCTTACTGAGCCCTTCCGAAGAAGCCGCGGGGGAACACGCACACGATGGCGATCACCGCAGCGTAAAAGAAGAAGTTGCCGAACTCGGGCATCAGGTAGCGTCCGGTGGTGTCCACGGCGCCCAGAAGAAGGCAGGCGACCACGGCACCCGGGATCGATCCTGCACCGCCGACTGAGACGACCACCAGGAAGGTGACCATGTAGCGAAGCGCGTAATACGGCTCGATGGGCAGGAACTCGGCACCGACCACACCGCCCAGAGCCGCCAATCCTATGGCGATGGCGAAACTGACCGCATAGACCACCTGGGTGCGAACGCCGAGCGCATCGGCCATGGCCGCATTGTCTACGGTCGCCCGAAGCTTGATGCCGAATGAGGTCTTCTCGATCAGGAACCAGAGGCCCAGGGCGACAACCACCCCGCAGGCCATGACGAAGAGCCTGTGCGCGGCAATGGTCTTGAAGCCCACATCCACGGACTGGCTTAAGGCTCCAGGCAGCGGGATGGTCTTCAGGGTCGGACCGAAGAAATAGTTCGTGATGCCGATCACGCAGAAGGTGATGCCGATGGTCATCAGCACCTGCGTCAGCTGCGGGCTGCCGTAGATCCGCCGATAGAGAAGCCTCTCCAGCGGAATGGAGATCACAATGGTCCCGATGATTGCCAGGAAAATGGCAAACGCGTAGCCGAGCCCGAGGTCGCGCGCCGCATAGGAGGCGATATAACCGGCGATCATCGCAAACGCGCCATGGGCCAGATTGACCACCCGCATCAGCCCCATCGTCAGCGACAGGCCGATGCAGATGATGAAGAGGGCCATGCCATAGGCAAAAGCGTCGATCGCAATGCTGAGGATGGTTTGCATGTGAAGATCCGGCCCGCTTGTCCGATGCGTTGGGCGAAGGCGCAGCTCCGGGGAGCCACGCCTTCAATGTTGTCGCTTACTGGGTAGCGAGACCCGGGTCCTTCTGGTTCGGGAAGGTCTGGATTTCCTTGTTGTAGGTCTTGCCGTCGGGGCCCTTCACCACCTCGCGGAGATAGATGTTCTCTGTGATGTGACGGGTTTCGGCATCGATGCTGACAGGTCCCCGCGGGCTGGTCCAAGACAGGCCCTTCACGGCATCCACCGCCTTCTGGGCATCCTGTTTGCCATCCGTCGCCTCGATCATCTTGTAGATCACGTGCATGCCGTCAAAGGCGCCGACAGACGGGAAGGAGAGCTGTTCGGCTCCGCCGACAGCTTTCGTAGCGGCTTCGACGAAGCGCTTGTTCTCGGGGCTGTCATGGGACACCGCATAGTGGAAGGTGGTCAGAAGGCCGACGGCCCCCTCGCCCAGGGCAGGCAGGTCCGATTCCTGGGTCAGGTCGCCCGGCGCGAAGAACTTGATGCCGGCCTGCTTCAAGCCCGTATCGTTGTAGGCCTTGACGAAGCCAAGCGTCGTTGGGCCGGAAGGCAGGAAGGCGAAGACCGCTTCAGCGCCCGAGTCGCGAACACGCTGCATGATCGGGCTGAAGTCGTTGGTGTTGAGCGGCATCCTGATGGCTTCCACCACCTGCCCGCCAGCTGCCTCGAAAGCCTTCTTGAAGGCCACTTCCGCATCGACGCCAGGTCCGTAATCGCTGACGGCCGAGATCACCTTCTTGACCCCGCGCTCAACGGCGATCTTGCCAAGCGGCGAGGTGGTCTGCGCTGTCGTGAAGGAGGTGCGCACCACGAGGGGCGACTGCGTCATGATCGCGGAGGTTGCGGCATTGAAGATGACGAGGGGCGTATTCGCCTGCTTGAGCAGGGGCGTGATGGCCATGGCGTCAGGGGTGAAGTAGACGCCGCCGAGATACTGGACCTTCTCCTTCACCACCAGTTCCTGAGCCAGCGCCCGGGACTGTGCCGGGTTGGCGGCGGGAAGATCGCGGTAGATGACCTCGATGTCATGACCTTTCACGGACTTGCCGTTCAGCGCCATGTAGGCCTCGACGCCGGCCTGGAAGTTCTTGCCCTGCAGCGCGAACGGGCCCGAGAACGGACCGATGATGCCGACCTTGATGGTATCGGCCATAGCTGAGACCGAGCCTAGCAACAGAGCACCGATAGCGGCGCCCAGAATCTTCTTTCCAGCTGTCATTCCCGTTTCCTTCCCTCGAAGCCGCCCCGATCTCATTGCAAGGACCGCGGTCTTATCATCCTATGGTCTAGCATCTTGTGCGCATAGCGAACATTGAAAGCCATATCGCACATGTAGTACGGTTCGGAAGGGTGGTGTCAAGGCTACGAAAGTCCAGCCCCCACCTCTTTGGAGCAAGTGCATGCGTGACCACGATATAGAAGATCAGGCAGGCAATGATCGCGATTTCGTGGCAAGCCTCGAGAAAGGCCTCCTGGTGATCGAAGCTTTCGACGCCAATCGATCCAAGCTGACCTTGTCCGACGTGGCGAAACTCACAGGCATCACGCGCGCAGCCGCCCGCCGCTATCTGCTCACCCTCACCAAGCTGAACTATGCGGATTTCGACGGGCGCTACTTCTCCTTGAGCCCCCGGATCCTGAGGCTCGGCTACGCCTATCTCTCGTCCACGTCCCTTTCGGCGCGGGTGCAGCCGTTTCTCGAGCGGATCTCCGAGGAAACGGGGGAGTCCAGCTCGGCTGCGATCCTGGATGGCGACGACATCGTCTACATCGCCCGCTCGGCCACACGGCGCATCATGTCGATCGGCTTAGGCGTCGGAAGCCGCCTCCCCGCTTATTGCACCTCGCTCGGGCGTGCGATCCTGGCCTATCAACCCCAGGAATCGATCGAAGCCTACCTTCAACGGGTGCGCCTCGAGGCCAGGACACCAAAGACCGTAACTGACAAAGATCAGTTCCGCACGGTGCTGCAGGATACCCGCGCTCAAGGCTACGCCCTCGTCAACGAGGAG
>JALYFY010000274.1 GCA_030777385.1 Pseudomonadota bacterium
CTCCCGCACGGCGGACGCCGGGCCTGTGCGCCGATGAACGCTTCGGCTCCCTTCATCAGACGGCCTGTTGCCACACTCCTGCTGACGGCCGCCCTGACGCTTGCCGGCCTCGTGGCCTATCGGCATCTTCCTGTCGCCGCCCTGCCCCATATCGATATCCCCACCATATCTGTTTCGACCGCGCTGCCCGGTGCGAGCCCTGAGACCATAGCAACCACCATCTCGACACCACTGATCAAGGAGTTCTCGACCATCCCGTCCGTTCGGGAGATCAGCGCGACCAACGTTCAGGGCGCATCCTCAATCACTCTGGAGTTTGCGCTTGAGCGTGACATCGATATGGCGGCAACTGATGTCCAAGCCGCCATCGCGCGTGCGCAGCCGCAGCTACCTGTTGAGATGGCGAGCCCGCCTGTTTACCGCAAGCTCAACCCGGCTGACGCCCCGGTCGTGCTGATCGTCCTGAGGAGCGACACATATCCTCTCTGGCGGCTCGATGCGTTCGTCCGCTCCGTGATCTCACCGCGTTTATCTGCAATTCCCGGCGTCGCTCAGGTCACGATCTCAGGCAGCCAGAAGTATGCCGTGCGCATCCAGCTTGATCCCCTGACCCTCGCGGCGCGCGGCATCGGCGTGGACGAGGTGGAGCGCGCCATCCGAGCGGCCAATTCTCATACACCAGTCGGATCTCTCACAAGATCAGAGCAACGGCTCACCATTGAGGTCTCGACTCAGCTCGGTGACGCGCAAGCCTGGCGCGATCTCATCATCGCAAACCGCAATGGTCGGCCACTTCGCCTTGGAGATGTCGCCAAGGTGATCGACTCCGTCGAGGACGATCACCGCGCCAGCAGGCACAATGGCTCCCCCGCGCTGGTCGTATCGGTGCAGCGCCAGCCCGATGCCAGCACAATCGACGTGGTGGACCAGGTGCGAGCAGCCCTGCCTCGCATCCAGGAGGAGTTGGGGCCCGGCGTATCCCTCACCACGATGAATGACCGTTCGGTCTCGATCCGCACGGCTATCGAGGATGTCACCTTCACCTTGGTGCTCACCATTGGCCTTGTCTGTGCAGTCCTTTATCTCGGCATTGGCCGTCTTGCCACGACCCTGATCCCGAGTGTCACCATTCCGGTCTCGATTGTGGCCACCTTTGCGGCCATGTACGCGCTCGGATTGTCCCTCGACAACATCACCCTGCTGGCCCTGACCCTCTCGGTTGGTCTGGTGGTCGATGACGCTATCGTGGTGACCGACAACGTCGTGCGTCACATCGAAGCTGGAGCAACGCCCCATGAGGCAGCTCTGAAGGGATCAAAGGAGGTGGCGTTCACGGTCATCTCGATCACTGCATCGCTCATCGCCGCATTCATTCCGCTGCTGCTGATGGACGGTGTGGTCGGACGCATCCTCAGCCCTTTCGCCATTACGGTCTCGGTCTCGCTGGCAATCTCCGCTCTGGTCTCCTTAAGCCTTGCGCCGATGCTCGCTGCCCGCCTGCCCGGCGTCAGGGAGCGGGAGGCCGGCCGCCAAAACGTGGTGGATCGTGCGATGTCAGGACTGACACACGGCTATGGCCTATGCCTCGACTTGAGCCTGCGGTGTCGCCCTCTGATACTGATCCTGTTCCTCATCAGCCTTGTCGCCTCCGGCTGGCTGTTCCGAACCATCCCCAAGGGCTTCCTGCCGCAGGAGGATATCGGGCAGATCATGATCTCAACCCGAGCGCGCCAGGATGTGTCCTTCGCGGCCATGGTCGAGTTGCAGCGTCACGTTGAGCAGGTGCTGCGCGCCTCCCCACATGTGGCCGAGGTGATCTCGGACATCGGCGCGACAGGTTCAACGGGCCTCAACGAGGGGCGGTTGTTCGTGGCGCTGAAAACCAAGGCTGAGCGGCCGCCGCTTGCGCAGGTGCTGACAGATCTGCGCCGGGACCTAGATCAACTGCCCGGTATCGAGAGCGTTGTCACGACGGCCCAGAATGCACGGATGGGAAGCCAGCCCGGCCGGAGCACGTACCAGCTTACAATGCAGGCCCAGACCCTCGCCGAACTGCAGCACTGGTCGGCACGGCTGGCTCGCAGGATGAGTCAGGATGCCATGTTCATCGGCGTCAGGACCGATGCGCAGGAGACAGCCTTGCAGGCGACTATCCGCGTTGATCACGACAAGGCGCGCCAGCTCGGGATCACGGCCGAGCAACTGCGCTCAACCCTGCACACCGGCTTCGCCACACGGAGGGCCGCGACGATCCACGGCCCTGCGGACAGCTATCAGGTTCTGATCGAGTTTGACCCCCGCCTCGCCCGGACCATGAACCCGCTCGACCTTGTGACCATCCGGTCGGCAAGCGGCGTTCTGGTCCCGCTCTCTTCTTTCGCTTCGATGGAACGAACGGCGGGCCCGCGCTCCATCGCCCAGCTTGGGCAGCGGCCAGTCGTGACGATCTCCTTCGATACGCCCGTGGGGATTGCACTTGGTCAAGCCGTCA
>JALYFY010000275.1 GCA_030777385.1 Pseudomonadota bacterium
AAGGACTCGTCCAAGGGCGTGAAGTTCAAGGCCGATATGTTCGTGAAGGGCAAGGCCGCGGGGGACCGGGAAGACCGGATCATCTACGACAAAGGTACCGGCGCGCTCTACTACGACAAGGACGGTACCGGCTCGGCTGCGCAGGTGAAGATCGCCACGCTTAACAAGAACCTCAAGATCTACTTTCACGATTTCTACGTGATCTGAGCGCACATAGAGCGTAGGCACTCACATTCGCTCCCTGTCATCCCGGGGCCGCGCAGCGGAGCCCGGGATCCATAGCCGCTGACGATGAAGGGGGAGCGAGACGTTGCCGTCGCGCTTATACGTCGAATGCTGCGGTTATGGATCCCCGCCTGCGCGGGGATGACAGTGGCCGTGTAAGGACCCACCCGTGTGAGCATTTGCCCTCCCCTCAAGCGACCGCTATACCGCCTCTTCGTCCCCTGTCGCCGAGGAAGGGCTCATCATGAAAGCGGTTCTCTTCGAGCAGTTCGGTCAGCCGCCCCGCGTGCAGAACGTGCCGGATCCGGCGCCCTCGACCAAGGGCGTCGTGATCAAGGTGGAAGCCACGGGCCTGTGCCGCAGCGATTGGCATGGCTGGATGGGGCACGATCCCGATGTGGTGCTGCCGCATGTGCCGGGGCACGAGTTGGCCGGCACCGTTCTTAGCCTTGGCAGGCAGGTGACGCGCTGGAAAAAGGGCGACCGCGTGACGGTGCCGTTCGTGGGCGGATGCGGGCATTGCCATGAATGCAATTCGGGCAACCATCAGGTCTGCGAGCAGCAGTTCCAGCCGGGCTTCACCGCCTGGGGATCGTTCGCGGAATATGTGGCCATCGACTATGCGGACACGAACCTTGTGGCATTGCCGGACGAGCTCGATTTCGCCACCGCGGCGAGCCTCGGCTGCCGCTTTGTCACGTCGTTTCGCGCCATCGTCGACCAGGGCCGCGTGAAGCCCGGCGAATGGGTGGCCGTTCACGGCTGCGGCGGCGTGGGCTTGTCTGCCATCATGATCGCAAGCGCCATGGGGGCGAACGTGATCGCCGTCGATCTCACGGACGAGAAGCTCGCCTTTGCTCAAGCGATGGGCGCCGTGGCCATCGTGAATGCGCGGGATGCCGCCGACGTGGTTGGCGCGGTCAAGGAGATCACCGGGGGCGGCGCGCATGTGTCGGTCGACGCCCTGGGACATCCCGCAACCTGCTTCAACTCCATCGCCAACCTGCGCCGCCGCGGACGCCATGTGCAGATCGGCCTGATGCTGGGTGACCATGCCCGAGCATCCGTGCCGATGGCGCAGATCATCGCGCATGAGCTGGAAGTCTACGGCAGCCACGGCATGCAGGCGTTCCGCTACCGCGACATGATGAACATGATCCGCACGGGCAAGCTCGCGCCGCAAAAGCCCATCGGCAAGCACCTGAGCTTGGATGAAGCGCCCGCCGCCCTGATGGCCATGGACCGGTTCGAAGGGCTTGGCATCAGCGTCGTGACGCGGTTCTGACGGGCTTATCGAGAGGCAATTACGCCCACAGTGTCATCCCCGGCGCACGCAGTGCGGGAAGGGGATCCAGAGCGGCGCGCTTGATCGTGGATTCCCTTCCCCTCCGCTGACGCTACGGCCGGGAATGACAAAAGGCCGTAGCCGTTTCCGACGTTGCTGAACAAGCATCAGGCGCTATGTAAGCCTTCTGCAAAAGCACGACTCCCGGAGGAAACCATGGCCTATCTGCCCGCCGAGAACCGCTATGATGAGATGATCTACAATCGTTGCGGCCGCAGCGGGCTGCTGCTTCCGGCGATCTCGCTGGGACTCTGGCACAATTTCGGCGAGGACAAGTCGGCTGCGACCGCGCGGGAGATCTGCCGCACGGCGTTCGATCTCGGCATCACGCATTTCGATCTCGCCAACAACTACGGCCCGCCCCCGGGCTCGGCCGAAACCCTGTTCGGCGATATCCTGCGCAGCGAGTTCCACGGCCTGCGCGACGAATTGGTGATCTCCACCAAGGCGGGCTACCGCATGTGGCCGGGCCCCTATGGCGAGTGGGGCAGCCGCAAATACGTGCTCTCCAGCCTTGACCAGAGCCTCAAGCGCATGGGGCTCGATTATGTGGACATCTTCTACTCCCACCGCTTCGATCCGGACACGCCGCTGGAAGAGACCATGATGGCGCTGGATTCCGCAGTGCGGCAGGGCAAGGCGCTCTATGTGGGCCTCTCGTCCTACAACAGCCAGCGCACCCGCGAGGCCGTCGCGATCCTGCGCGAGCTAAAGACCCCCTGCATCATCCACCAGCCGAGCTATTCCATGCTCAACCGCTGGGTCGAGGAGGACGGGCTGCTCGACACCCTGGACGATGTCGGCATGGGCTCCATCGTGTTCTCGCCGCTGGCGCAGGGCATGCTGACCACGAAATACCTGAACGGCATCCCGCAGGACAGTCGCGCGGCCGAGGGCAAATCGCTCCGCACCACGTTCCTCAACGAGGACAATCTCGCCCGCATCCGCGGCCTCAACGGCATCGCGGAGCAGCGTGGGCAGACGCTGGCGCAGATGGCGCTCGCCTGGGTGCTGCGCGGCGGGCGCGTCACCTCGGCGCTCATCGGCGCAAGCCGCCCGGAGCAGGTGATCGACTGCGTGGGCGCTCTCAAGAACCCCTCCTTCACCGCGGACGAACTTGCCGAGATCGACCGGTTTGCCGGAGAAGGAAACCTCAACATCTGGGCGGCTTCGGCGGAGCGGAAGGGGCCTTCGCGCTAGAACATCGGACGTGAAAAGTGGGTTTGCACTTTTCACGTCCGATGCTCCCTTCTTGAACGGCGCATCGTGTGGATCGGAAAAACCGGGTCCACTTTTCACTGACGTGGCCCTCTGGGTCCGCACGATGCGCTAGAGCTTCATCCTTTCGGCGAATACCCCATTGGGGCGCTTGAGAACTTGGTTAACAAATGGTTAATGCCAAGCTTCATTGGCCATTTGATTCAGGCTTCTTCGATGGTTCCCTGCACCGATACCGACAACCGCCGGCACGCCAGGCGTTTTCGCGCCCAGCATCCGGCCAAGATCGTGTTCGGGCCCGAGTCGATGATCTCGTGCACCGTCAAGGACATCTCCACGGGTGGTGCGAGAATCGCGGTCATGCCGCACATGCCCCTGCCCCAGAATTTCGAGCTGTTCATCGCAGCCCACGATCTGCAGGTCCGTCGTGCCCGTGTGTGCTGGCGCAACGGTGATTCCGCCGGCGTGG
>JALYFY010000276.1 GCA_030777385.1 Pseudomonadota bacterium
CTCGCATCGTTGAGGCGCAGGCGCCCCATGGCGGCGCGCAGGTTCTCGAACTCCGCTGCATCCACCGGGAAGAGGCCACAGAACACAACCGGCTGCACGGGCTTGAAGCCGGGCAGCGCTTCCGCCGTGGGCTTGCGCTCGTCGGTGATGGTGTCGCCGACGCGGGTATCGGCCACTTCCTTGATCGAGGCGGTGAAGAAGCCGACCTCGCCGGGGCCGAGCACGGCCATTTCCTGCATCTTCGGCGAGAACACGCCCACCCGGTCGAGGCTGTAGGTGGCGTTGGTCCCCATCATCTTGATGGTGGAGCCCTTCTTCATCGATCCGTCGATGATGCGCACCAGCACGACGACGCCGAGATAAGCGTCGTACCAGGAATCGACGAGAAGCGCCTTGAGGGGCGCATCCGGGTCGCCCTTGGGCGGCGGCAGCTTCTGGACGATGGCCTCCAGCACGCCCTCGATGTTCAGCCCGGTCTTGGCCGAGATCGGTACCGCATCCGAGGCGTCGATGCCGATCACCTCCTCGATCTGCTCCTTGATCCGGTCCGGATCGGCGGCGGGCAGGTCGATCTTGTTGAGGACGGGGACGATCTCGTGGTTCGCGTCGATGGCCTGATAGACGTTGGCGAGCGTCTGCGCTTCGACACCCTGGGAGGCGTCCACCACCAGCAGCGAGCCCTCGCAGGCGGCAAGCGAGCGTGAGACCTCGTAGGCGAAGTCCACGTGGCCGGGGGTGTCCATGAGGTTCAGGATGTAGGTCTTGCCGTCCTGCGCCTTGTACTCCAGGCGCACGGTCTGCGCCTTGATGGTGATGCCGCGCTCGCGCTCGATGTCCATGTTGTCGAGCACCTGCTCCGTCATCTCGCGGGCGGTGAGCGCCCCCGTGGTCTGGATCAGACGGTCGGCGAGCGTGGACTTGCCGTGGTCGATATGGGCCACGATGGAGAAGTTGCGGATGTTGTCGAAGGTGCGTGCGGTCATAATCTTGCAAAAATAAGAACGGTTGGGCCGCAATAGCAGGGCAGGCCCTTAAAGCCAAGGGAAGTCGGCGGCCCGTGGGAGGGGCTATTCGCCCTAGGGTTCCCGGACCCGTGCTATCCGAGCCGCCCGAGAGCCCCGGCCCGGGCGAGATCCTTGGGGCGCCCGAACAGTCGGCAGATTTCGATCAGTTCCCGCCGGGAGGGAACATAGAGGGTCCGCCCATCAACCGGGAAAGGCTCGCGGGTGGCCGGCACCAGGGGCCGCCAGCCCTCCTGCGTTCGGATTTGGAAGCCGCCCATGATCTCGACGGGCAGAGGCAGCATCGTCCAGCGCCCAAAGACCTCGGACCGGAACAGGGCGGTGCCGTCGTCCTCGGCCGGTGAGATGTTGAGCTCCAGCAGCACCTGCCGGGCGTCCTGCGGGCTCATGACCACATCCACATCAGGAATCGCGGATTGAACACCGTGCAGCCCGATTGCCGCACCGCCGATCAGCCACCAGGGATCCCGTGCTCCCGTCAGCGCATCCGCCACCATGCTCAAGGTTTGCAGAACGGCGGCTGGAAGGTGGTGTGTGACTACGGCAGACATGGTTGGTGCACAGGACCGGCTGTTGTCAGGGTAGGGTTTCGTTGGAACGGGCGCGCTTCCTTGCATCTGCTCATACACTAAAGATGGCGAGGATAGGAGTTTCGCGAGGCTTTGAGCCTGTCATGGGCCGATGATGAACAGCGTGCCCGCGTGTTCGGTACCGTTCGATTGTCGGCTGTTTGTGCTCGAACCTTGTGCTGATCCGTCATAAGCCGTCTTACTCCTGTCATTTGCTCTTGCCTAAGCAGGCCGCGCGAGACAGGTTTCCTGTAAGGAAGCCTCAATTGGCATCTGCAGGAGGACACCCAGTGAGAAGAGCAGCTCTGGCGACGTTGATCATGTGTGCGGTCGCCTCTCCATCCATCGCGCAGGACATGAGCCACAACAACCGCATCGACCTGATCCGCCCGGATGCACCGGCCCTTGCCAAGCACGGCGAACACGGCATCGGCGTGCGCACGCTCGAAGTGGTCAACAAGAACCAGATCGATGTGCTGAAGGCCGCCGCCGGCCAGGAGCCGCCCCGGTACGACCGCAAGCTCACGCTCGAGGTCTGGTATCCGGCCGAAGCGCCGGGGAGCCAGTCCGGCGCCTATCGCGGCGTGCTCCTGCGGGATGGCAAGACCCAGGTGACGCTCCACGGCAAGGCCGTGCGGGATGCAGCCCCCAAGCGTGCCGCCGCCGGACAGGGCGCCTATCCGCTGGTGATCGTCAGCCACGGCTATCCTGGCAACCGCTTCCTGCTCAGCCACCTCGCCGAGAACCTGGCGACAAAAGGGTATGTGGTGGCCGCAATCGACCACGCGGATTCCACCTATGCCGATCAAGGCAAGTTCGGCTCGACGCTGGTCAATCGGCCCCTCGATCAGCTTTTTGTGCTCAATGCGGTCGATCAGGTGTCGAAGGAGAGCGGTCATTTCCTGAACGGCCTGGTCGATGCGTCACGCACCGGACTGATCGGGTATTCCATGGGCGGATACGGCGCAGTCATCACGGCAGGCGCCGGCGTGACCAAGGAGGCCGTGGCTTATGATGCAGGCGTGCCGCAGGGCATGCTGGCCGTGCATCTGGCCGGCTCCGAGACGCACGCGAAGCTTCGTGACGAGCGGATCAAGGCTGTCGTTGCCATCGCGCCCTGGGGCATGCAGCGCGGCTTCTGGAACCAGGAAGGCCTTTCCGGGATCACGACGCCCATCCTCTATGTGGCCGGCAGCAAGGATGACGTCTCGGGCTACGAGGCCGAGGTGCGGGCGCTCTACACCGGTACGGTCAATGCCGACCGTTTTCTGCTGACGTTCGAAAACGCCAATCACAATGCGGCTGCGCCGATACCGGCTCCGGTCGAGAGCTGGCAGGCGGCGGAGGGCGTCGCGTCCGTTCCCTTCAACCATTATGCCGATCCGGTGTGGGACACGGTGCGCATGAACAACATCACGCAGCATTTCGCCACCGCATTCCTAGGCCGCTACGTGAAGGCGGACGCGGAACTCGGCAGCTACCTTGACGTGCCGGTGGAGCGGGCAGGCGATGCTGTTTTTGCGGCCAACAAGGACGGTACGCTCAAGCCGGAGCACACCTACTGGAAGGGCTTTGCCAACCGCACCGCCCTCGGGCTCGTGCTGGAGCGCAAGACGCGGGGCGCCAATTGATTGTGCAGCTGCGATGAGAACACGACAGGCGCAGAACCCTAGAGCTGCGCCTGTCTCACGGCTCAGGCTGCCTGCTGGTCGGCTGGTCCGATCGGGATGGACATGGTGCAGCGAACTCCCTCTCGCTCGAATCTCATGTCGAGCTGCCCGGCCAGCTCCCTGGTGATCGTCTGCCGCAAAAGGCGGGAGCCGAAGCCCGGGTTCGGTTGGGTCTCGAGCAGAGGCCCGTCCAGCTCGAACCAGTTTACCGTGAGGACGGCGCCGTCCCCCCAACCGTCAACCGTCCAATCGACCTTCACCCTGCCTGAGGCTGCCGACAGGGCGCCGTACTTGACCGCGTTGGTGGCGAGCTCGTGAAAGGCCATGCCTAAGACCACGGCCGATTTCGGGGCAAGATGCAGGTCCGGCCCGCTCATTTTCACCCGTGGCGGAAGCGTCATGTAGGGCCCGAGTTCCGTCTCCAGGATAGTTCTGAGGGAGGCTCCCTCCCAATGCGTCTCATTGAGAAGGTTGTGCGTGCGGGAAAGCGCCAGCAGGCGCTCCTGGAAGCGCTCCTGCGCCACCTGGGGCGATGCACCCGAACGGTTCGACTGCCATGCCAGGGACTGCACCGTGGCAAGCGTGTTCTTCACCCGATGGTTCAACTCGTCGATGAGCAGCTTCTGACGCCTGTCCGCCTCCCGGCGTTCCGTGATGTCCTCGACCACGCGCACAGCGTAGAGGAAGCGGCCGGATGCATCCTGCAGGGCTGTGCTGGTGATGCGGGCCCAGCCGGTGCTGCCGTCCTTGCGGCTGAACTGGCTTTCCGTCGTGTAGGTGTCCAGCTCACCCGCAGCCTGGCGCGTGAAGAGCTGCAGATCATTGTTCAGGCTGCCGGCCTGGGTCCAATGGGCGAAATGCTTTCCGATCAATTCCTCGCGCGTATGGCCGGTCAGCTGGCAGCGGGCTTCATTGACGGAGATGAACCGGCCCTCCCTGTCCACCTCGGCGATGCCCACTGCCGCATTCTCGTGAGTGGCGCGAAAACGGGCCTCGCTTGCCCGCAGGGCTGCCTCACGCTCCCGAAGCTCGGTCGAAGCCGAGGCAAGCGCGCTGCCGACGCGGTCGATCTCCGCCAGCCCGCTCGCAAGCCCCGTGATCGGCTCGCCGCGTCCGAGGCGCTGCGCCAGGGTGACCAATCCTTCGACGGGAGCCACGATGCTGCGTCCGACGAGCCATGCCATGACGGCCCCAAGCGTCAGCAGGAGCCCTCCGGCTCCGGCGAGGTACAGGGCCGAGCGCCACGGGGCCGCCGTAATTTCCGCCCGCGGCACCGCAACGATGGTCGACCAGCCTGAGCCGGGGGAGCGGGACAGGGCCAGCACCGTCGGCACACCATCCAGGGAAATACCTTCCCAGACGCCCTGCCTCACACCGGCCCGAACCCGCTCCACATTCTCCGAGGTTGCGGGCTTGCCGACGAAGCGATTGGCATCCCGGCTCCTTGCCACTACCGACCCGCCCCGGTCGATGATCGCACCGATCCAGGTAGGCGGAAGGCCCTGGTCCGCCAGGATCTGGCTGACCGTGTCGGCGAGCATGATGATGCTGACGTAGAGCTCAGTGCCCTCTTTCGTGATCACGAGAGTGTCGACACCGACGGTGGGCTGCTTCACCATGAGACCGGTGAACAGGTTGCTGATCCTGACCTGACCGGGAGCAATCCCTTCCCAATGCTTCTGCGGCAGCAACTGCGGCAAGGGCGCTCCTGGCGGGAGACGGGTGTTCACAACCTGCCGTCCAGGTTCCTCGATCACGACCCAGGTATCCGGCAGACGGATCGCGGCCCGCGCGCGGGCGTCGAATTCCGCGTAATCCTTTTCGATGAGCTGCGGCGATGTGGATAGGGCCCAGAGCAGCGCTTCCGCCTGCCCGAACTGGCGATCGACAACGAGCGAGAGGGCTCGGGCGGTTTCCTGGAGATGCTTCTCCACCTCCTGCCGATCGTGCCGGTATCCGGCATAGACGATGATCCCGGCGGCCGTAAGCGCCGGGACGAGCAGCACAAGGGCAAGAAGGATCAGGCGCAGCCGCACGGATGGAAGACGTGGACGGGCTATCCATGCTCCACCCGGTCCCGCTACGGATTTGCCCACTGTGCGATAGCTCCCGCTCGGGATCTGTGTCCCGATGATATCGCGCAACCTATATTCCTCGCCAAGATCGGCAGCAAGATCAAAGGTGCCGGTGCCCGGCACGCATGGCGAGGGTGCGACAACCCTGTCCAGGTATCGCGGCAGGCCTTACCGCCCCTGCTCCAGGATGCGCGAGATCACCTTGGCGGTGTAGTCCACCATCGGCACGATGCGGGCATAGTTGAGCCGGGTTGGGCCGATGACGCCGAGAACGCCGACAATCTTCTGGCTGCCGTCACGGAAGGGAGCTGCGATCATCGAGGAGCCGGACATGGAGAACAGCTTGTTCTCCGAGCCGATGAAGATGCGCACGCCTTCGCCGCCCTCGGCCCGGCTCAGCAGATCGATTACGTCGGTCTGGGTCTCAAGGTCTGAAAAGAGCAGGCGGATGCGCTCCAGGTCCTCGACGGCCTTCAGGTCGTCGAGAAGGTTTGCCTGGCCGCGCACGATGAGCTGGCGCGCATCAGCAGGGCCCGCCGTGGTGGCAAGTCCCGCTTCAACCAGCCTGGCGGTGAGCACGTCGAGCTCGCGCTCCATGTCGCCCCGGCGGGTTTCGATCTCGCGCTTGATGTCGCCGATGGTCTTACCCTGGATGCGGGCGTTCAGGAAATTGCCGGCCTCCACCAGCGCGCCTGCGGGCAGGCCTAAGGGCAGGTCGAGAAGGCGGTTTTCCACCGAGCCGTCCTCGGACACGAGCACCACGAGGGCGCGGGTCGGGTCGAGGCGCACGAACTCGATGTGCTTCAGGCGCGCATTGGACTTGGAGGTCACGACGACGCCCGCCCCCCGCGACACGCCCGAGAGCAGCGCAGAAGCCTCGGCCAGGGCCGTTTCCATGGTGTGTCCGGAGGCGGCAGCCTTCATCTGCGCTTCGATGCGCGACCGCTCCTCGGAGGTCACGTCGCCGATCTCCATCATGGCGTCGACGAAGAAGCGCAGGCCTGTTTCAGTGGGCAGGCGCCCGGCGCTGGTGTGGGGCGCGAAGATCAGGCCCGCCGCCTCCAGATCCGCCATCACGTTGCGGATGGAGGCGGGCGAGAGCGTCATCGGCAGGATGCGCGAGAGATGGCGCGAGCCCACGGGCTCGCCGGTCACCAGATAGCTTTCGACGATCTGGCGGAAGATCTCGCGGGAGCGCTCGTTCAGCTCCGCGATGGCGCGGGCTTCCGGCAGATGGGAAAAAGGGCCGATTGCGTGCATCCCCTGGGTTCTACGCTCTCACGATTCCACCGTGCAAGTCCGCATTATGTGCGGACGAGGCACCCTTTAGGCAAGCCTTGCGCTTGCCTAAAGCGCCGGGTGGCCCCAAACAGGCTGCAGATCACGAAACTTCAGGAGAACCACGCCATGCGACCTTCCAAACGCGCCCCCGACGAGTTGCGCCCCGTCACCCTGGAGCGGGGCGTCGCGCGCTATGCGGAAGGCTCCTGCCTCGTCTCCTTCGGCAACACCCGGGTGCTCTGCACCGCCTCGCTCGAGGAAAAGGGCCCGCCGTGGCTGCGCGGCTCCGGCAAGGGCTGGGTCACGGCGGAGTATTCCATGCTGCCGCGCGCCACCCACGAGCGCACCCGCCGCGAGGTCAATTCCGGCAAGCCCTCGGGCCGCACCCAGGAGATCCAGCGCCTTATCGGCCGCTCGCTGCGCGCCGTCGTCAACCTGCCGGCCATCGGCGAGCGGCAGATCGTGCTCGACTGCGACGTGATCCAGGCGGACGGCGGCACCCGCACGGCCTCGATCACGGGTGCCTGGGTGGCGCTGCACGAATGCTTCACCTGGATGCAGGGCCGCTCGATCATCTCGATCAACCCCCTGCGCGAGCCGGTTGCTGCCATCTCCTGCGGCATCTACCAGGGCCAGCCGGTGCTCGACCTCGATTATGCGGAAGACTCCGCCGCCGAGACCGACGCCAACTTCGTCATCACGGGCTCTGGCGGCATCGTCGAGGTGCAGGGCACGGCGGAGGGCAAGCCCTTCTCCGAGGAGGAGTTCCTAAGCCTCCTGCGCTTGGCCAAGGCCGGCGTGGCGCAACTCGTGGACCTGCAGAAGAAGACCGTGGCATGAGCCTGCACCGTGCCCTGACCGGCAAGGTCGTCATCGCCACCCACAACGCCGGCAAGCTGCGCGAGATGCAGGAACTGCTGGCTCCCTTCGG
>JALYFY010000277.1 GCA_030777385.1 Pseudomonadota bacterium
ACCGTGACGCGGCCGGCGGTGTCGAGCATCACCACGTCGTACCCGCCAAGGCGCGCGGCTTCCATGGCGCGCCGGGCGATCTGCACCGCCGTCTGGCCGGCCACGATGGGCAGCGTATCCACGCCCACCTGCTTGCCCAGAACCGCGAGCTGCTCCTGGGCTGCCGGACGGCGGGTGTCGAGGGAGGCCATGAGCACGCGCCGCTTCTCGCGCTCGGTCAGGCGCTTGGCGATCTTGGCTGTGGTGGTGGTCTTGCCCGATCCCTGCAGGCCGACCATGAGGATGCCCACGGGGGGCGCCGCGTTGAGGTTGATGACCTCGGCGTCCGCGCCCAGCATCTCCACGAGCTGGTCGTGGACGATCTTGACCACCTGCTGGCCGGGCGTAACCGACTTCAGCACCTCGGCCCCGACCGCGCGGGCGCGCACCTTGTCGGTGAACGAGCGCACGACTTCCAGGGCGACGTCCGCCTCGAGCAGGGCGCGGCGGACCTCACGCAGGGCCACGTTGACATCCTCTTCCGTCAACGCGCCGCGGCGCGTCAGCGAGTTCAGGATCGTGGAAAGCTTGTCTGAAAGGCCTTCGAACATGATCAATCGATTCCTCTTGCGATGAGCGGTACATCGCGATCGCTGAGGGCTTTTTCAAAGTGGTCGATCGCCGCCTTGAACTTGTCGCGGCAGCCGGGATTGCAGAAGCCGACCACTTCGCCGCGATAGAGGGTGAGCGAATCCGCCGCTATCGGTTGTCCCGACCACGGGCAGGTCTCGTTGACCGCATCCTCAATGCGCAATGTGCTGTCCGACATCCGTCACCACTCCTGACGCGAAACCCAAATGAAAGCGCGCCCGAGGGCGCATCGCGCTGTCGGACGTTGACCTCCAGCCTCTCGGGCTGGTCGGCGGCTCAAAAGGGCTCGCTCTACAGATTTGCGGTCAGCCGATAAGGGAAAAAGGCGCAGGAGTCAAGGAAAGGGCCGGACATGAAGGGCTTGAGGGTCCAGTCCTTCGTGTCATTCCCGGCCGAAGCGCAGCGGAGGGGAAGGGAATCCACGATCAGGCTCGGCGCCATGGATCCCCTTCCCTCGCCTGCATCTCGCCGGGATGACACGGCCTACCCTTGCCGATCCGCCTCCTCATCCCCACGCTTAAAGCTTCGCCGAGGAACCCTGCTCCCATGAACCGCCGCACACTCCTTAAGGCCTTAGGGCTCCCCGTCATCGCTGCGACAGGCGCCCTCGGCTGGATGACCGCCGCGCGCTCGAAGAACCGCTACTACGAAGGCCCGGTCACGGATCACTTCGACGGGGTGCGGTTCTTCTCCCCCGGCCAGCCGCAGGACAAAGGGTTTGTCGAGCTCGCCCGCTGGCAGCTCGGCGGCGGGCGCAAGGACTGGCCTGAGAGCTATCCGAGCCCGTTTCGGGACAAGCCGCCGTCGCAGGTGCAGGGCCTGCGCTCGGCGCTGATCGGCCACGCCTCGTTCCTGATCCAGGTGGCGGGGCTCAACATTCTCACCGACCCGGTCCTGTCCGAGCGCGCAAGCCCCGTCTCGTTCGCGGGGCCTAAGCGGGTCAATCCGCCTGGCATCGCCTTCGACGACCTGCCGCCGATCCATGTGGTTCTGATCACCCACAACCACTACGACCATCTCGACACCGACACGCTGGGCCGGCTCTGGCAGCGGGACCGCCCGAAGGTCGTGGCGCCGCTCGGCAACGATGCCGTGATCCAGGCCGAGCACCCGGAGATCCCGGTGGAGACGCGGGATTGGGGCGGGTCCGTCGATCTTGGGAACGGCATCACAGCCCATGTGGAGCCTGCCTATCACTGGTCGGCGCGGGGCATCAACGACCGGCGCATGGCGCTCTGGTGCGCCTATGTGCTCACGACGCCTGCCGGCACGATTTACCATATTGGCGATACGGGCTTCGGGGACGGCAAGATCTTTCACCGCGCTCGCGAGCGCTTCGGCAAGCCGCGCCTCGCGCACCTGCCCATCGGCGCCTACGAGCCGCGCTGGTTCATGGAGCCGCAGCACATGAACCCGGAAGATGCCGTGAAGGTGCTGCGCATCGTCGAGGCCGAGCAGGCGCTTGGCCACCATTGGGGCACGTTCCGGCTTACCAACGAGGGCGTCGACGAGCCGCCGCAGGAGCTGACGGCGGCGCTGCAGGCAGCCGAGATCCCGGCCGAGCGCTTCCGGGCCCTACGCCCCGGCGAGGCCTGGGAAGCGCCTCAGTCCTTGGGCTGAACGTAGATGTTCACCTCGAAATTGGTGTCCTGCGAATCCGTGAAGTCGCTCACGTATTCCTCGATGAAGGCGTCCTTGGCCACGATCTCCTTGATGTCGAGATAGGCCGTGATGGTCTCGTAGGTGCCGTCGATCTCGTCATAGGCGTCCTTGTGCACGAAGCGGAAGGATTTGCCTTCCGGCGTCTTGCCGAACTTGATCTCGGGCGTCAGCTCGGTCTTGCCCTCGGGCACTCCGGCGATCGGCACCATCGCCTCGTATTTGAAGCCGTTGTCGTCCGTATCGACGAAGATGGTGAGAGGACGGCCCGTGGGGGCGATCCCGGCCTTCTTCAGCTCGTCCTCGACCTTCACGAATGCCTGCTTCAGGTTGTCGAAAGCCTCATCCCAGGTGCTGGTGCCCGCGAGCACCGCCGTGGTCCTGGCTGCGAGCACCCCCTCTTCCACGCCGGTCGGATCGCTCGGGTTCGGGAACAGGGTCGTGCGTCCCGCCTGCTGCGCAGGGGCGGGGCTGGCGGGCGGCTGAGCGGCAGGAGCAGGCTGCGCGGTCGCTGGTGCCGGCGTATCGGCGGGAGCGGGGCTCGGAGCCGCCTGCGGAACAGCCGGTGGCGCTGCGGGCGCGGGTGCTGCTGCCTCAGGAGCGGCCGGAGGAGCACCCGCCGCAGGGGGTGTCTGCGCCAGGGCAGCGCCTGAGCACAGGGCAAGGACCAGGACGACAGGAAGGGAACGCAGCCGCATGAGAGTAACGCCTTAACCCACGAATCATGAAGAGATACCTTGCATCAACATAGGAGGCTTTGGGCAAAGCCGCGAGAGCGTCTCTAGGCCGCCGTGGCGGGACTGATTGCAGCAGGCCGCCCCAGCGGTGGAGCTGCATAAAATTTCCTCAGGTTGAGACTTCGCTGCCCTCACCTACCTTAAACCGATCGCCTATGCTTAGGCTTCGTTCCCTCGTGATCCGGGCTGTTCGATGACGGAAGAGTTTCTGATCTTTGCCCTGGTGGGCTTTCTGGCCCAGCTTGTGGACGGAGCGCTCGGCATGGCCTTCGGGGTGCTGTCGACCACGAGCCTCCTCGCCTTCGGGGTGCCGCCGGCGACCGCCAGCGCCGTCACCCACGTGACGGAGATCTTCACCACGGCGGCCTCGGGCGCCTCCCATGTCTATCATCGCAACGTGAACTGGCGCCTCGTTGCCCGGCTTGCGCCGGCAGGCATGCTCGGCGGAGCCATCGGGGCCTTTATCCTCTCCAATGTGGATGCGAAGATGATCCAGCCCCTGGTGTCGGCCTATCTGATGGCCATCGGGGCCTACATCATCTTCAAGGGTCTTCGTCCCCTCTGGCCGCGGGAGGTCCGGGACAGGCTCGTGCCCTGGATCGGAGCGGGCGGGGGCCTCCTCGACGCCATGGGCGGGGGCGGATGGGGCCCCATCGTCACAAGTTCCCTGATCGGGCGCGGTCATGCCCCCCGGCAGGTGATCGGCTCCACGAACCTGACCGAGTTCCTCGTCACCCTGGTCATATCCGCCACCTTCATCATAACCCTGGGCTGGTCCGAGCTCAGCACGGCTGCTGGCCTTATTGCCGGCGGCATCCTGGCGGCGCCCCTCGGCGGGTTCCTGGTGAGCCGCGTGCCGACCCGGCCCCTGATGGTCGGGGTAGGCCTGCTCATCATCGCCACCAGCATCCCCCGGATCGTGCAGGCCTTCTGACAAGATTGCCGCAGCGCGCCGCAACCCCTCTCGCGGTTTTCGGCATTTTAAGCCATATACGCCCCCATGAGCGCCCTTTCGAACAGCCGTTTCCTGAAAATGAACGGTCTCGGCAACGAGATCACCGTGCTTGACCTGCGTGGCTCAGGTCACCGCGTGAGCCCGGCCGAGGCCCGCGCCATCGCGGCGGATCCCCGCTCGCGCTTCGATCAGCTGATGGTGCTGCACGATCCCGTCACCCCCGGCACCGATGCCTTTATGCGCATCTACAACACGGACGGCTCGGAATCCGGCGCCTGCGGCAACGGCACCCGCTGCGTCGCCTGGGCGATGATGAGCGATCCGGTCATGAGCCGCCCGGCGGCCGGGGGCCTGGTTCTGGAGACCAAGGCCGGGCTCCTGCCCGTAGAGCGTGTGTCGGACCTCGTGTTCACCGTCGATATGGGTCCGCCGCGGCTGGCCTGGAACGAGATTCCCCTGCGCGATCCCTATCCGGACACCCGCACGATTGCGGTCGATTCGAAGCTGCCCGGGGCACCCGAGCTTCAGGGCCCCTCGGCGGTGAGCATGGGCAATCCGCATGCAGTCTTCTGGGTGCAGGATGCGCTGGCTTACGACCTTGCGGCCATCGGCCCGGTCCTCGAGCACGATCCTGTCTTCCCGGAGCGGGCCAATATCAGCTTCGCCCAGGTCACCGGCCCCGAGCACATCGTGCTCCGCGTCTGGGAACGCGGCGCGGGCGCAACGCGCGCCTGCGGCTCTGCCGCCTGCGCCGCCCTCGTGGCTGCTGCGCGAAAAGAGCTCACGGGCCGCCGGGCCGTGGTGGCGCTGCCGGGCGGCGATCTCGTCATCGAATGGCGCGAGAGCGACAACCACGTGCTCATGACCGGCCCGACCGAGCTGGAGCACGACGGCATCCTGTCGCCTGCTCTCTTTATCGGGGCAGCCTGATGGATGAGGATTTGTCATTCCCGGCCGGAGGCGGCGAAGCCGCTGGAGGGGAAGGGAATCCAGGGAGCGGTATGCTGGAACGGGATCCCCTTCCCTCGCTGCGCTCGCCGGGGATGACCACGCCAACGCAGAAACGCGTCGACGTGGTCACCTTCGGCTGTCGCCTCAACATCTACGAGTCGGAGGCGATGCAGCGCCACGCCGAGGAAGCGGGCCTCGGCAACGTCATCGTCGTGAACACCTGCGCCGTGACCGCGGAGGCGTCGCGCCAGGCGCGTCAATCCATCCGGCGGATCGCGCGCGAAAAACCCGATGCCCGCATCATTGTGACGGGCTGCGCCGCGCAGGTGGAGCCGGAAACCTTCGCGGCCATGCCGGAGGTGTCCCAGGTTGTCGGCAACCACGAGAAGATGAAGGCTGAGACCTGGGCCGGCATGCGCGATTTCGGCGTGGGCCAAGCCGAGAAGGTTCTCGTGAACGACATCATGGCGGTGAAGGAAACCGCCATGCATCTCATCGATGGCCTGCGCGGGCACACCCGCGCCTTCGTGCAGGTGCAGAACGGCTGCGATCACCGCTGCACCTTCTGCATCATCCCCTATGGCCGCGGCAATTCCCGCTCGGTTCCCATGGGCGCCGTGGTGGATCAGGTGCGAACTCTCGTGGAGCACGGCTCCCGCGAGGTGGTGCTCACCGGCGTCGACATCACAAGCTACGGCCGGGACCTGCCCGGCGAGCCGAAGCTCGGCACCCTGGTGAAGAGCCTGCTGCGCCACGTGCCGGAGCTGGAGCGGTTGCGCATCTCCTCCATCGACTCGGTGGAGGCCGACAGCGACCTTTTGGACGTGATCGCCAACGAGAGCCGCCTGATGCCGCATCTGCATCTCTCGCTCCAGGCCGGCGACGACATGGTGCTCAAGCGCATGAAGCGCCGGCACCTGCGCGCCGACGCCATCGCCTTCTGCGAGCAGGTCAGACGCCTGCGCCCCGACATGGTGTTCGGGGCCGACATCATCGCGGGCTTCCCGACGGAAACGGAGGAGATGTTCTCGCGCTCCCTCGACATCGTCGAGGAATGCGGCCTCACGCATCTTCACGTCTTCCCCTTCTCGCCCCGCCCCGGCACCCCGGCAGCAAGGATGCCCCAGGTGGCTCGCGACGTGGTGAAGGACCGTGCCCGCAGGCTGCGCGAGAGGGGCGACGCCGCCCTGCTGAAGCATCTCACTGACGAAGTCGGCACCCGCCGCAACGTGCTGATCGAAGCAAACCAGCTCGGGCGCACGGAAGGGTTTACCCTGGTGCGTTTCGCCTCGCCCGTGAAGCGCGGCGAGATTCAAGCCGTGACCATCGCCGGCCACGACGGCAAGGATTTGCTGGCCGCCTAAGCACCATTGTCATCCCGGATCGGCGCCGTTCGGGATGACACCGCAGGCCCTCACCCGCTCCCGCATATGCTCCGGCACCGGCGCTTCCACCAGGATCGGCGGCTTTTTCGGATAAAGCGGGACCGTCACGCTTCTCGCGTGCAAGTGCAGGCCCGGACCGTGGAAGCGCGGGGCCGTGCCGTAGATCGGATCGCCCAGGATCGGAAAGCCCGAGGCGGCGCAGTGAACGCGCAGCTGATGGGTGCGGCCGGTGATGGGGCGCAGTTCGAGGAAGGTGAAACGCTTGTTACCCTCCCCTTGAGGGGGAGGGTCGGCCGTAAGGCCGGGGTGGGGTGGCAGCGCCAACGAAGGTCGTGTTTCCACCCCCTCCCGCACCTCCGGTGCGACCTCCCCCCTCAAGGGGGAGGTGTGGCTCCGCCCCAAGACCCGCCACTGCGTCAGCGAGGGCTGACCCTTGGGGTCCACCTTCATCCACCAGCCGCGATCGGGCGATTTAGGCGCGAGCGGCAAATCGATCTCGCCGGCGTCGGCCTCAGGCCCGCCCTCCACGACGGCCCAGTAGATCTTGTCGATCTCGGCCTTCTTGAACATTTCGTTGAGGCGCGCGATGGCCTTCGGGTGACGCCCGAGGATGAGGCAGCCGGAGGTGTCCTTGTCGAGGCGGTGCGCGGCTTCCGGGCGGCGGGGCAGGCCGAAGCGCAGGGCATCGAGATGATGAAACAAGGTCTCGCCGCCCTTGGGGCCGGGATGTACCGGCAGGCCGGCAGGTTTGTCGATCACGAGCATCAGGGCATCGCGATAAAGCAAACGGGACACTATCTCTTCCGCATTCATAAGACCTCGGCTAGAGCATCCGACCCAAAAGCGGAACCCGCTTTTGGGCTTCATCCGATGCTTATGCTGTATAATGGCGCATCGTCCCAAGCGGAAAACCGGGTCCCACTTTTCCGCACGATGCGCTATCGAGGCGGCAGCGCTAGATCAAAGAGCAAAGAGGCGAAACGAACCCATGGCTGAGACAAAGCCTGACAAGCCCGGATTCCTGTCCCGTCTGTTCGGGCGCAAGGCTGAAACAGCCCCTCAACCCGAACACGCGACGCCGCAGGCCGGCGGCCATCCGGAGACCATGCCGTCCCCGCCGACCACAGGCGCGGACGATCTCGCAGCCGCGCCCTCGACCGTCACCACCGCTTCCCCCGACACGCCGGAGGAGAACAAGACGCCGGCGCAGCTTGCGGGAGCCGATCTCCAGCCTGTCGAGGGTGTGGACCCGGAGGGCGCCAACCCGCAGGAGCCGCTGCCGCGCATCCTCACCGAAACGGGTCCCGAGCTGCGCCCCGACATTGCGACCGCGGATCTGCCGGCCTCCTTGCAAACCCCTCAGCCGGCTCCCGCCGAGACACCTCCCCCTCCGGCTCCCCAAGCGGAGCCAGCGCCTGCGAGGGGCTGGTGGCAGCGCCTGACGGAGGGCATGCGCCGCACCTCCTCGTCCCTATCGGAGAGCGTCACCGGCCTCTTCACCAAGCGTAGGCTCGACGATGCCACGCTGGAGGAGCTGGAGGATGCCCTGGTCCAGGCCGATCTCGGCGTGCCGACCGCCATGCGCATCACCGAAGCGATCTCGGCCGGCCGCTACAACAAGGAAATCTCGCCCCAGGAGGTGAAGACGATCCTGGCCAGCGAGGTGGAGAAAGTGCTCACGCCCGTCGCTCAGCCGCTGATCGTCGACCGGACGAAGAGGCCATACGTGATCCTCATGGTCGGCGTGAACGGGGCCGGCAAGACCACCACCATCGGCAAGCTCTCCCAGAAATTCCGCCAGCAGGGTTTGAAGGTGATGCTCGCCGCAGGCGACACTTTTCGCGCTGCTGCCATCGAGCAGCTCAAGGTTTGGGGCGAACGGGTCGGCGCACCGGTGCTTTCCCGCGAGCAGGGCGCGGATGCGGCCGGCCTCGCCTATGATGCGCTCGAGGCAGCCAAGGACAACGGCACCGATGTGCTGCTCATCGACACGGCGGGCCGCCTGCAGAACAAGGCCGGCCTCATGGCCGAACTCGAAAAGATCGTGCGCGTGGTGAAGAAGTTCGACCCATCCGCGCCGCACGCCACACTCCTCGTGCTCGACGCGACGGTGGGCCAGAACGCCATGAGCCAGGTCGATCTGTTCCAGAAGGCCGCCGGCGTCACCGGCCTCGTGATGACCAAGCTCGACGGCACCGCGCGCGGCGGCATTCTCGTGGCGCTTGCGGCCAAATTCGGCGTGCCGGTGCATTTCATCGGCGTCGGCGAAGGGGTGGAGGATCTGGAGCCCTTCACAGCCCGGGATTTCGCCAGAGCCATTGCCGGAATCGATGCATGACGACCCTTTGTCGGTCCCGGCGAGCCGAAGGCGAGGGAAGGGAATCCATGGCGCTGTACCCAGTCTTGGATCCCCTTCCCGGCCCTGCGGGCCGCCGGGGATGACACGGCTGTCGCAGTGTCATGAAATGATCTAGAAGAGCCTCATGACCGACGAAAAGCGCCTCCCTCCCCTTCTGAAGCTCGCCCTCGAACTCGGGCCGCTCGCCCTGTTCTTCATCGGCAACGCCTACGGCGACCGGTTCGGCTTTGCGGAAAACCAGCGCATCTTTGCGGCCACCGGCCTCTTCATCGTGGCGACCGTCATTGCTTTGGGTATCAGCTACGGGCTTACCCGCAAGCTGCCGATCATGCCGGTGGTGTCGGGCATCGTGGTGGTGGTATTCGGCGGGCTCACCCTGTTCCTGCAGGACGAGACCTTCATCAAGCTCAAGCCCACCATCGTGAACACCTTGTTCGGCCTCGTGCTGCTGGGCGGGCTCTACTTCCGCAAGCCCCTGCTGCAGATCGTGCTCGACAGCGTGTTCGAACTGACGGAAGAGGGCTGGCGCAAGCTCACCTTGCGCTGGGCCCTGTTCTTCTTCGCGCTGGCCGTCATCAACGAGATCGTCTGGCGCACGCAGACCACGGATTTCTGGGTCAGCTTCAAGGTCTTCGGCATCATGCCGCTCACCATCGCCTTTGCGCTCGCCCAGACGCCGCTGCTGCTGAAGCACGAGGTCAAGAAGGCCGAAGAGGCTTAATCGAACCCGCTCACTCGCCCGGCTTCATCAGCACCATCCTGCGGGTGACGCCCGGCAGGGGATCGCACGCGACCTCGGTCCAGAGATCCTCCTCGCCAGCCGCC
>JALYFY010000278.1 GCA_030777385.1 Pseudomonadota bacterium
GACAATCACAGGGCTTGCAATTGCGAGGCCGATCAGGGTCGTCAGCGGATCGGGCGCAATGATCGGCAGGGACGCAATGCCGATGAGCCAGCGTTCCCAGGCCCGAAGCGTCGTCAGAGCATAGCCGGCGAATGCGGCTGACAGGAACATGATGCCCACAATGGCACCCGTGACCACAAGGAAGAAGCTCGGCCACGTAAACTCAGGGGTCACCAAAAGCATAGCCGGGCCATAGACGAACACGAAGGGTACCAGCGCCTTGCCGAGGCCAAGGCGGAAGGCCGTGTTGCCCGTCTTGAACGGATCGGCTCCCGCCATGCTGGCGCCTGCATAGGCGGCCAGTGCGACCGGCGGCGTGATGTCGGCGAGCACCCCATAGTAGAAGACGAAGAAGTGCGCGACGAGCGGCTGAACGCCAAGGAGCCCGAGCGCGGGCGCTGCGACCGTGACCATGATGATGTAGTTCGCCGTCGTCGGCACGCCGCATCCCAGAAGGATGCACACGATGGCGGTCATCAGAAGCGTGAAGAAGAGCGTCAGGGACTTCATGTCCACAAGCCAGACCGGCAGCATGTCCATGAATGTCTGGGCGATCTGGGCCGCGAAAGACGTGACGATGAAGGAGATCTTGAAGCCAACGCCCGTCAGAGTGACGATGCCCACGATGATGCCGACCGTCGCAGCGGCCGCGCCCACGCCGATCGCATATTTGGCGCCGACCACGAAGGCGTCGACGAGGTCGAGCACCAGCGCCTTGCCGGCATCGCTCTTGAGATAGGTGTAGACCAGGAGCGCCAGAACCAATCCCAGCACCGGCCCGACGAATACCAGTTGCGTGAGCACGCCTGCTGCAATGCCCACGATGACGGCAACGAGGAAGCCCATGGTGACAAGGGGAACACGGGAGGCTCCCACCACAAGGCAGGCTGTGATCCCCCAGAAGGCCGCCAGATAGGGCGTGAACCCGGAAAACAGCACGATGAGCAGAACGGCGAGCGGCATGATCGTCTGCCAGCCCTCGCGAACGACCTTGACGGCGCTCGGCATCTCCTCCGGCGGCAGCCCCTTCAGCCCAGCCCGCTTGGCTTCGAGGTGAACCTGCATGAACACGCCGAAGAAGTGCATCGAGGCCGGAACGATCGCGGCCAGGATCACGGTCTGATAGGAAACGTTGAGGAACTCGACCATGAGGAAGGCAGCAGCGCCCATAATCGGCGGCGTGATCTGCCCGCCGGTCGAGGCGGCCGACTCCACGGCTGCCGCGAAATGGCGCTGGTATCCGACCCGGATCATGGCCGGGATCGTCAGAGAGCCGACCGTGACCGTATTGGCAATGGAGGAGCCCGAAATCATGCCGAACAGGGCCGAGCCGAAGATCGAGACCTTCGCGGGTCCGCCCGCATAGCGGCCCGCAACGCAGGTGGCGAGATCGATGAACAGCTTGCCGAGACCCACGCGCGTTGCGAGCACCCCGAACAGAACGTAGTGGAAGACGTAAGTGGCAACGACTCCCAGCGCGATGCCATAGATGCCCTGGCTCGTCAGGTAGAGATGGTTGACGATGTTGGACCATGAGGCGCCGGGATGCTGGAGAATGCCCGGCATGGAGGGGCCGAAATAAGCGTAGAGCATCACGCCTATGGCGATGACCGGCAGCGGCCAGCCCACGGAGCGCCGGGTGGCCTCCAGCAGAACGACGATCAGGATCGTGCCCATCAGCACGTCAGTCGCGGATGGATTGCCGACCCGGAAAGCCAGCTCGCTGAAGATCCACGGCACGTAGAGGCTGGCAACAGCCGCCGCGATGGCCAAGCCCCAATCGATCAGCGAAATGCTGCCTGGGCGCCACCAGTTCGAGGGAGCGATCCGGTCGTAGTCTCTTTTGGAGGCCGAAAAGACGAGGAAGATCAGGCCGAGCACGAAGGCCATGTGGATGCCGCGATGGGTGGCCTCCCGCAGCAATCCGAACCCTGCCGTATAGTAGTGGAAGAATGAGAGGGCCAGAAGCAGCCCTGCCACGAGCCATGCCGTTCCCGGAGGAAGGGGCCGGAATCGCATCTCAGGATCGAATTTCTCCTCGAGACTGCGGTTCTCGATGATCACGTTGGCATCAGGCAGGGACATGGGGTGCTCTCACGGCAGAAACAAAGCGCCTCCCGCGGGTTTCGACCGCGAGAGGCACGATCCGACTGGACAGGCTAATCAGCTCTTGGACAGGCCGGCTTCCTTGTAGAAGCGTTCCGCACCGGGATGCACAGGGATACCGGCACCGGCGAGCGCTGTTTCCTTGCGGATGAGCTTGCCCTTGGCATGGCCAGCGTCAAGCGCCGCACGGGTCTTGTCGCTCCATAGGCCCTTCACCACCTCATAGACCACTGCCTCCGGAACCTTGGCAGAGGTGACCCACTGCGCGCCGACCGCCAGCGTCTTGACGGCGCTCACATCCTTGTAGGTGCCCGCCGGGATCTCGTCGGCGGCAAAGAAGCTGTACTGCTTCCTGATGGC
>JALYFY010000279.1 GCA_030777385.1 Pseudomonadota bacterium
AGACCCCGGCTCAAGTGATCCTGCGCTGGCACCTGGACAATGGCCTCATCGTCATTCCGAAATCCGTGACGCCTTCGCGCATCCGCGAGAACATCGCCGTGTTCGACTTCAAGCTCGATGCGGACGATATGCGGGTCATCGCGGGGCTTGACGACAGGTCCGGCCGCGTCGGTCCTGACCCGGCGATTTTCGGTTGATAGCTTGGACGCTCAGCGTCCCATCGGATTAAAGCGCGCGGGATCGTCGAGAGGCTCGCGCAGTTCGATCCTGTGACGGCCGTTGTCACGGATCTGCGCTACCCGATAAGTGCCCTCCAGTTCGTCCTCAGGCGGCTGGAGGATGTCCACGCCCATCCCGCTCAGGCGGGCGACCTCCCGGTCCACGTCGGGAACGATCAGGCTGATCACGGGAGCCTTGGTGACCTGCACGGCCGCAGTGGCATCGGGCTCCTGCGGCAGAACGTGATCGGTTTCGTTGATCTCGAGCAGGAACCCGCTTTTCTCCAGAACGGCCCTGCGCCCGGGAACGAGGCTCTGGCTGCCGATGAGCCTGAAGCCCAGGGTGCTCCTGTACCACTGGACGCTGCTGTCGAAGTCGGGAGTTCGGATCGCGGCCGAGCTTGGCCTCGGCTCGGAGGCCGCTTGCGCAGGCACAGCGGCAGCAAGGCCAGCGACGATGAGCTGTACAATCAGGAAGGCTCCCAGCAGGCACCGCTGCCACCTCGAAAACTTTGCCTGTCCTGCGCTCATGTTACAGCCCTCGCTTAGCCACCTATCACTTAGCCGTATACACATGAACGCGCGTCAGGGCAGATCGTTTTGTCGGTGCTCACGCCTTTGGGAATGCGACCTCTCTATTCCTGCATCAGCTTGAGGAGCAGAGCCGCCAGCTGCCCGGCCTCCTTCTCGTGCAGTTTTTCGCCGATGAACCGGTTGATGGCAGCGCTGTAGACGCTCCACATGCGCCATTGCAGCGCCTTTCCGGCCTCGGTGATCTCGACCAGCTGGCGCCTCTTATCGCCAGGATAGGGAATACGGCGCACGAGCCCCTCGGCTTCCATCCTGTCCAGCAAACGGGACAGGTTGTACTGCTCGAACAGCACCGCCTCCTCGATCTCGCGCGGCGTCAGGCGCCCGTCAGGCCCCCGCTTCAGCTCCAGCAGCACATCGTACCAGTGGAGCGACGGAAAGCCGGCACTCTTGAGTTCCGCCTCAATTCGCCCCACGAGCGCCCGCTGAGTGCGGATCAGGCGGCCCCAAGCTTTGATCACTGCGGGGGATGGTTCTTGCATTCGGGCAAACCCTTCCTGTCTTTCATGCAATTGCATTGAAATTGACAAATCCATGCATCTGCATCAATTTATATGCACTTGCATGGAGATTTGCAATGACACAGCTTCAACCTTCCAATTCCAACTATGCCGCCCTGCTCCTCCGGGTGTCGCTCGGCATCATGTACATCGCACACAGCCTCGTTCTGAAGTGGATGACCTTCACGCTTGCGGGCACGGCGCAGTACTTCGAGTCCCTCGGCCTGCCCGGTGCGCTTGCCTATGCGACCTTCTGGGCCGAGCTCATCGGCGGCGTCCTGCTGGTTCTCGGCGTCCAGAGCCGCTGGGTGGCTCTCGCCCTCCTGCCGGTTCTCTTCGGGGCCGCCTGGGTTCATATCGGCAACGGCTGGGTCTTCTCGGCCCAAGGCGGCGGCTGGGAATATCCGCTTTACCTGATCGTGCTGTCCGTTGCACAAGCCCTACTGGGTGACGGGGCCTATGCCCTGAAGCCATCCCGTTCGTTCACATTCGCTGCCGCTCCTACCTCGCTCAAGGCCGCAGCCTGATCCTTTGCAATCCTGGAGAAAACCGATGAAGCTCTACTACTATCCTGGCGCCTGCTCGCTCGCTCCCCACATCGTGGCCCGCGAGGCCGGTGTTGCCTTCACCCTCGAAAAGGTCGATCTCGCCAACCGCACCACCGAGACCGGCGCGAGTTACACCGCCATCAATCCTAAGGGCTATGTTCCGGCGCTTGGCTTGCAAGACGGCTCGGTGCTGACGGAGGCCAGCGCCATCGTCCAGTACCTGGCGGACAGCCAGCCTGCGTCGGATCTCGTCCCAGCCCACGGCACCATGGAGCGCTACCGCCTGCTGGAATGGCTCGGCTTCATCAGCACCGAGATCCACAAAGGGTTCGGCCCCCTGTGGAACCCCGCCACCCCGGACGAGGTGAAGGCTGCCACGAAGGAGCGCCTCGCCTCCCGCTTTGCTTATCTCGACGAGAAGCTCGGCGCTCAACCCTTCCTGACAGGTTCCAAGTTCACAATCGCCGACGCCTATCTCTTCACGGTTGTGAACTGGACGAACTTCCACGGCATCGACATCTCATCCTTCCCCAACCTGCAGGCTTTCCAAGCCCGGGTCGCATCGCGCCCGAGCGTGCAGCTGGCGCTTGAGGCCGAGGGTTTGAAGAAGGCGGCGTAAGCCGCTGATCGACATTCCCTATAACAAAGAAGCCCCGGAGCGATCCGGGGCTTCTTCGTGTTCAGGACTATGTGCG
>JALYFY010000280.1 GCA_030777385.1 Pseudomonadota bacterium
TCGCTCGCGGCCCGGAACATCCGCGATCATGGCCTAGGCCGTCACCGGGTCGTCGACGACACGCCCGCCGGCGGCGGTCCCGGCATGGTGCTTCGCTGCGACGTGCTTGGCGCAGCCATCGACGCAAACGTTCCGGATCACGATCCGCGTCCGAAACTGCTCATGAGCCCGCGCGGCAAGCCGCTTACGCAAGCCCGCGTGCGGGAGCTTGCGGCGGGCACTGGCGTGGTCATCGTCTGCGGCCGCTTCGAGGGCGTGGACGAGCGGGTGATCGAGGGCCGCGGGCTCGAAGAAGTGTCTATCGGCGACTATGTGCTCTCCGGCGGCGAGATGGCCGCCATGATCGTACTTGACGCCTGCGTGCGGCTCCTGCCCGGCGTCATGGGCAAGGAAGCCTCGGGCACCGAGGAAAGCTTCGAGTCGAACCGCCTCGAATACCCGCATTATACAAGGCCCCGCGAATGGGAGGGCCGCCCCATCCCGGACGTGCTGCTCTCCGGCAACCATGCGATGATCGAGCGCTGGCGGCGCGAGGAGTCGGAGCGGATCACCCGAGAGCGGCGGCCGGACCTGCTCGACCGGTAGACGCACTAGTGCGCGGCGGCGTTGCCGGGCGATCTGCTCAACCCAAGCCGCCATTTGAGATTGACCCCGGCGCTGCCGAGCAGGATCAGCACAATGCCGCTCCATTGGTTCAGGGAGAGGTCGCGGCCATAGGCCATGTAATCGACCAGGATGGCGACCGCCGGGTAGGTGAAGGAAAGCACCGCGATCACAGGCGTCGGCAGCTTCTGAAGCGCCGAGTACAGAAAAATGTACATGATGCAGGTGTGAACCATCCCGAGCGCCAGCAGGTAGGCCCATTGGGCAGCCTCCATCGGCAGCCTGGAGAAATCGGCAAGCGGCAGAAGCATCAGGGTCCCGAGAACTGCCTGGACCAGGGCGATCAAATGCGGCGGCACCCCCTTGAGGCGCTTGATGATCACCGAGGCCACCGCATAGAGGAAAGCTGCGCTCAGGGCCTGAACGAGCCCGACGACATAGCTGCCCGTCCAGGCGACGCTGCCGGATTCGATCTGCGTCACCATCAGAAGCCCGAGGAAGGCCAGCGCAATGAACCCCAGCGCATCCGCCGTCGGCCGCTCGCCGAACAGGATCATGCCGAGAAGGATGAGGAAGAAGGGCTGGGTGTTGTAGACTGCCGTTGCAATCGAGATCGACGCATGGCCGTAGGAGGAAAACAGCAGCACCCAATTCAGCACGATGGCAGCTCCGCTCAAGACCGCGAGCGCAAGGGTGCGCGTGGAGAAGCGCCAGGGCACGAGCAGGCCCTTGGCCCAGCAATACACGAACAGGCTCATGGCGCCGAACAGGCAGCGGAAGAACACCACATTCCAGACGCTCTGTTGGGATTCGACCACGAAGAACCCGATAGTGCCCGACAGCGCCATCGCGATGATCATCTCCAGTCGTCCGGAAAGCCTCAATGCCCGTTTCATGGCTGCACCTCGTTGAATGAGGGCAGAACTTTATCTTCCTGACGAAAGGCCGTACTTTACCGTTCGAAAATGGATGAAGCTTTTCACCTTCGAAGCGATGGCACTTTCAGCAAAGAACCTCAGAAACAAAAATACTGTCTTGGACGAGGTGGATCAGGCGCTGATCGCCCTCCTCACCGACAATGCCAGGCTATCGACGGCGGAACTTGCCCGGAGCGTGGGGCTGTCGGCCCCAAGCGTGGCTGAGCGGCTGCGGCGGCTCGAAGAGGACGGGGTGATCAAGGCTTTCACGGTCGAGCTCGACCCGAAAGCCTTAGGCTATACGCTGACGGCTATCGTGCGCATCAAACCCCTGCCGGGTCAGCTGCACGCGGTCGAGCGGCTCCTGATCGAGAGCCCCGAGGTGGTCGAGTGCGACAAGGTCACCGGGGAGGATTGCTTCGTCGCCCGCTACCTCCTGCGCTCCATCGAGGAACTCGATCCGATCCTGGAGCGGATTGCCCAGCGGGCCCAGACCAGCACCTCCATCGTCAAGACGTCGCCGGTCAAACGAAGGCAGCCGCCCGTCGGATAAAATCCGGCCGGCTGGATTTCCCGCATCGACAATCCCGTAAAACTCCTGTATAGCGCCCGCCTTAACTTAAAACAGGACGCCGAAATCCCGCAGGCTTGGGCTTCCAAGACCTGGCAACGGCAGGAGTATGACAATGAACCTTATTCAGCAGCTCGAGCAGGAGCAGATCGCCAAGCTCGCCAAGACCATTCCCGTTTTTCAGCCCGGCGACACCGTCATCGTCAACGTGAAGGTGAAGGAAGGCGAGCGCTCGCGTATCCAGGCCTATGAAGGCGTCTGCATCGCCCGTTCCGGCGGCGGCCTCCACGAGAGCTTCACGGTCCGCAAGATCTCCTACGGCGAAGGCGTGGAGCGCGTGTTCCCGATCTATTCGCCGAATGTCGAGTCCATCAAGGTCGTGCGCCGTGGCGCCGTCCGCCGCGCCAAGCTGTACTACCTGCGCGACCGTCGCGGTAAGTCGGCCCGTATCGCCGAGCGCACCGAGAAGAAGACCGAGACCCCGGCTGCCGCCGAGTAAGGTTTCGGCACACCAAGGTTTTGAAAAGCGCGGCTCGGGCCGCGCTTTTTGCATTTTAGGGCAAGCTTTGCGGAAAGCCCTGCGTGACAAAAATATTATTGCGCGACGAGTTGTGTCTGCTATGCGATCGTTTCAAAGGCGATGCGCGCCCAAGACACCTTTTCGTTTAGGGAAACTCCCGCTAAACACGCCAGACAACCTTTTTTGACCGTTGGAAGAGCACCATGGCTAAAGCCCGCACCCTCTATGACAAGATCTGGGACGATCACGTCGTCGATCAGCAGGATGACGGGACGTGCCTACTCTACATCGACCGCCACCTCGTTCATGAGGTGACGAGCCCGCAGGCCTTTGAGGGCCTGCGCCTGACCGGCCGCCCGGTGCGCCAGCCAGGCAAGACGCTCGCCGTGGTCGACCACAATGTGCCGACCTCCGACCGCTCGCAGGGCATCGCCGATCCTGAAGCCGCGACCCAGGTTGCAGCTCTTGCTCAGAATGCCAGGGATTTCGGCGTCGAGTACTACAACGAGCTCGACACCCGCCAGGGCATCGTTCACGTGGTAGGCCCCGAGCAGGGCTTTACGCTGCCGGGCATGACCATCGTGTGCGGCGACAGCCACACCTCGACCCACGGCGCCTTCGGGTCGCTTGCCCACGGCATCGGCACCTCGGAGGTCGAGCATGTGCTCGCGACGCAGACGCTGATCCAGAAGAAGGCCAAGAACATGCGCGTGACCGTGGACGGGCAGCTGCCCGAAGGCGTCACGGCAAAGGACATCATCCTGGCCATCATCGGCGAGATCGGCACTGCCGGCGGCACCGGCCATGTGATCGAGTTTGCAGGCGAGGCCATCCGGTCCCTGTCCATGGAAGGCCGCATGACGGTCTGCAACATGGCCATCGAAGGCGGCGCCCGTGCCGGCATGGTGGCGCCCGACGAGAAAACCTATGCCTACCTGAAGGACCGCCCCAAGGCCCCCAAGGGCGAGGCCTGGGATGCGGCTGTGCGCTACTGGGACAGCCTTCGCACCGACGAGGGCGCGTTCTTCGACACCGAGATCCGTCTCGATGCCGCAAGCCTCCCCCCCATCGTCACCTGGGGCACGAGCCCTGAGGATGTGATCTCGGTGGCAGGTGTGGTGCCGAACCCGGACGACATCCAGGACGAGAACAAGCGCCGCTCCAAGTGGCGGGCGCT
>JALYFY010000281.1 GCA_030777385.1 Pseudomonadota bacterium
GTGTGGCAGCTCGAGCTGACCACGAACAGAAGCAAGAACTCGGCGACGTGACGATCACTCGGGGACTTGACGCAAACCGGCCCATTACAGAAGCACTACTTTGGCAGCTCCTTAGGTTGTCGAAACCTCATCCGGCAGTGAGGGCATCGCTCTGGCGTTCGGGGGACGAGTGCCGCGGAGAGGGCTCTGCGGACGGCTGGCAGGCTCGGCTGAGGAGGCCCGCGGTCGATTCTTTTTCCCCCCACCTGCCGTGAGGCGGCGGTGCTGCAGGAAGGCATAGGCGATCATGGTCATCAGCGCGTGGCGGTGAAGCCCCTGCCAGGATCGCCCCTCGAAGTGATCGAGACCAAGCTCCTCTTTTAATTGCTGGTGCGCCTGCTCGCATACCCAGCGCGCCTTGATGGCCGCGGCGAGCGCCATGAGATCGGCATCGGCAGGCAGGTTCGAGAGATAGTACTTCCTCTCGCCGGCAGGGCGGTGCTCACCGATGAGCCAGGCCTCCTCGCCGGGCAGGTGCTGCTGACCCTTGTCCCAGATCCGTTGTGGCGGGCCGTCGGCGATGCGGATGCGGATCGCTGCGAACTTCGCCCTGAGCGGTCCTTTGGTCCCGGTGCGCCAGCTGAGCTCTGTCCAGATCGCATCAGCCAGGATGCTCTCGGCCGCGATCGACAGCACATCGGGAACAGGGTTCTTGCGCGGGCGACCACGCCCGGCAACGGGAAACACCAGCGAGACAGGAAGGGGATAGACCTTCTGGTGGCGTCCGATCCCCACGGCCCACGTGAGCCCACGCGCGCTCAGTCCTTGCCGGAACGGGGCCGAGTGGCCGTAGCCGGCATCGGCCAGCACGGTGCCGAAGGTCACTCCGGCAGCCCGCAGGCGGTCGATCTCCGCCAGCGCGATCTCGGGCTTGGTGCGGTAGCTCTGGCAGGCCTCCGGCACACCGGCCCGGCGCATCCGAGCGGCATCGTCCGTCCAGCTCTCCGGCAGGAACAACTGCAGGCCCACGGCAACGGGCACCTCGTCCTTGGCCAGCGTGAGCGAGACCAAGGTCTGGCAATTCGCGTTCTTGCCCAGCGCTGAGGCGTACTGCGGTGCGACACCGACCGAGTGCTGGCCCTTCTTCGGCAGGGCGGTGTCGTCGATGACGAGCACGGCGTCAGGCCCACCCACCAGCCGGTTGGCTTGGATCGCGAGTTCCTCAGCGAGCGGGGCTGCATTCCAGACCCCGCTCGACACAAAATGATGCAGCTGGTCGTAATCGTCCGGCGCCAGCCGCTCGGCCATCGGCCCCACGCTCTTGCGCTCCCCCGGTCCGATCAGGCCCGCGACGTAAAGCGGACACATCCGTCGGCGCGCCTTGTGACCCAATCGCGTCAGGAACGGCTTCAGCCATTCCGAAAGATCATCGCTCCAGCCCATCTGCTCCGCGGCTCCGCTCAGGAGCGCGGAGACTCAGCCCAAGGCCGTTACCAAACCGTTAATCTGCCAAAGTAGTGCTAGAGCCCGTTCCGCTTTCACGGAGTCGAGACGGGTTCCCTTTGCGGAGCTGATGTGATTCAGCGTCTCCGAGTGACGGAGGCGGGGAATGGCTCGGGCCTACAGCCAGGATTTGCGCGAGCGTGTGGTTGAGGCCGGCATGGGCGGACTGTCGGCCCGGCAAGCAGCGGCACGGTTCGGGGTTGGCATCTCAACAGCCATCGCCTGGGTTCGCCGAGCCCGGGCGGGCGAGCGGACCGCACGACGGCAGGGTCAGCCCAAGGGCTCAAAGCTCGACGCGCACGCCGATTATCTCGGCGAGCTGATCGCCGGGACACCGCACATCAGCTTGCGAGAGCTGCAGACCCGTCTGGCGGAGGAGAAAGGCGTGTCAGCCGGAGTGGGCACGCTCTGGCGCTTCTTCGCCGCGCGCGCGATCACGTTCAAAAAAAACCGCCCACGCGGCCGAGCAGGACAGGGCCGACGTCCGCGCCGCGCGTGAGGCGTGGTTCGAGGGGCAGCTCGATTTCGACCCGGCCCGGCTGGTGTTCGTCGACGAGACCGGACTCTCGACCAAGATGGCCCGTCTGCGCGGACGCTGTGCCCGTGGCCAGCGCCTACGATCCGGGATTCCACATGGCCATTGGCGAACGACAACCTTCGTGGCGGGCTTGCGCCTTCACGGCTTCAGCGCGCCCATGGTGATGGACGGGCCGATGACCCGGCCCTGGTTCTTGGCCTATCTCGAGCAGGTGCTGGCTCCGACCCTGACACCTGGCGACCTGGTGATCATGGACAATCTGCCGGCCCATAAGGGTGAAGCCGTTCGCGCCATGATCGAGGCCACCGGCGCCCGGCTCTTGCTGCTGCCACCCTACAGCCCCGACTTCAACCCGATCGAGAATGCCTTCGCGAAGCTGAAGGCACTCCTGCGCAAGGCTGCAGCTCGCACCAAAGAGGCCCTCTGGCAGACCACCGGAGAGCTCCTCGGTGAGTTCTCGCCACAGGAGTGCGCCAACTACTTCGTCGCCGCGGGATACGAGCCGGTGTAAGTGGAAATTGCTCTAGGTCGGGCCCGCATCTTGCGAAAACCGGCCTCCACCTCGTGTCCGATATGAAGCTGGGCTGCCGAACATGTAGGG
>JALYFY010000282.1 GCA_030777385.1 Pseudomonadota bacterium
GGACAAGCCCGGCCATGACGGCGAGGGATACGCATTAGGAGCCCGCCTCTAAGGACGGGCTTGAAAAAACGGCTTCGTCCAAAAACGAGCTTCTTACCGCTTCCCCTGTCCCGCAGCCTTCTTCTCCAGCTCGCCGGGGCGAACCTCGCGGGCCAGGTTGTCGAGCACCGCGTTCACCAGTCCGGGCTCGTCCTCGCCGTAGAAGCCGTGCGTCACGTCCACATACTCGGTGATGACCACGCGGGCCGGCACATCCTTGCGGTACATGAGCTCATAGCCGCCGGCGCGCAGGATCGCGCGGATCACGGCCTCGATCCGCTTCAACGGCCAGTCGGTTGCGAGTGCGTTGTCGATCTTCACGTCGATCTCGCGCTGGTTCTTGACCACGCCCGAGAGGATATCGCGAAAGAAGGTGGTGTCGGAGGGCTGGAACGTGATGCCTTCGACCTCGCGGCCGATCCAGAAGGCCTCGAACTCGGCCAGCGCATCGATGACGCCCGTGCCCGAAACATCCATCTGGTACAGGGCCTGGACAGCGGCGAGGCGAGCGGCCGAGCGTTCTGCTGGCTTCGTCATGATCAGACCTCCCCGAGTTGGCGTTTGATGCGCAGGACGGCCAGAGCCGCATCCACCGCTCCACCGCCCTTGTTCAATTCATTCACGCTGGCTCGGGTCCAGGCCTGCTGCTCATTTTCGACGGTCAGGATGCCGTTGGCGAGCGGAATGCGGCGCTCCACGGAGAGATCCATGAGCGCGCGGGCGCTCTCGCCTGCGACAATGTCGTAGTGCCCTGTCTCGCCGCGGATGACGCAGCCCAGCGCAACGACCGCATCGTAGGGCTTGCCTGCCTTTTCCGCGGCATCGAGCGCGATGGCGATGGTCGCGGGAATTTCGAGTGCCCCGTCGAGGGTCAGCACGTCCATCGTGGCCTGCGCCGCCTCAACCGCGCCCTGCGCTCCGCGAAGAAGCTCGTTGGCTATGTCGTCATAGAAGCGGGCTTCGACGACCAGGATGCGGGCGCCGGGGATCGGCGGGCGGGCGGCTTGAGGCTTTGCGGAGTGGGCGACCATGGATTTCTGAAGACCCTTAACAGTGTCATTCCTCATTCTCAGTGCCCGGCCCGTAAAGCGTCGGCAGCCCTCCTCCCCGCAAGGGGGAGGGAAACCCACGCTTTACCCTTTTACCGGCAGCATCCTGAGGATGAAGGCTATGTGGAGGAAAGTTGAAAGTCCCTACCCCGCCCGGCGCGCGTCCGCAAGACGGGCCGCATAACGGGCCATGAGATCGACTTCCAGGTTCAGCTTGTCGCCCTCCTGCCGGTCGCCCCAGGTGGTCACCGCCAGGGTGTGCGGGATGATCAGGACGGAGAACGTGCTGCCATCCACCGCGTTTACGGTGAGCGACGTGCCGTCGAGGCAGACGGAGCCCTTTTCGGCGATGAAGGGGGCCAGCGCCTGCGGCGCCTTGATGGTGAAGCGGGCGGTCGGCCCCCAGGGGTTGTCGCCTGCCGTGATCGCCTCCTTGGCCACGATGGTGGCGAGGCCATCCACATGGCCGGTGACCATATGGCCGCCGAGCTCGTCGCCGATCTTGAGCGAGCGCTCCAGGTTGATCTTGGTGCCGGCCTGCCAGTCGGCGACGGTGGTGCGCTCGAGCGTCTCGGCCGCCGCATCCACATCGAACCAGCAGCCGCCGTCTCTGGGGCCTACGGCCACCACCGTCAGGCAGGGTCCGCCGCAGGCGATGGACGCGCCGAGCGCGATGGTCGCCGGATCGTAGGAGGAATGAATGCGCAGGCGCTTCAGGGTTCCCTGCGCCCCTTCCACTGCCGCAACCTCGCCGAGGTCGGTGACGATACCCGTAAACATCAGGGCCTCTCCCAAAACATGAAAAGATCGGGGCCGATCTGCTCCTCGGCCAGAAGTTGGAGTTCGTCCATGCGATCCTGGAGCCAAGGGCCAAGAGCCGGCACGTCGCCCAAGCCCCTCGCCGAGCGGCCGGTGATCAGGACCAGCTCATCGATCAGGTCTGCCCCCGCCAGGGCATCGGCCAGCTGAGGCCCGCCCTCGCAGAAGACCCGGGTGATGCCCCGGGTGCCGAGGAGCTGCAGCGCATCGGCGAGCGCGACCCCGCCGCCGGACTCGGACCGCACCCGCAGGATCTCGACCCCTTCAGCCGCCAGCGCCCTCTCCGCCTCCACAGGCGCATCGACGGTGGTCACGATCCAGGTGGGTATCTCCCGGGCGCCTGCGACCACCCTCGCAGTCCGGTGCGTCCGCAGGCGGGAGTCGACGATGACCCGGACCGGCGAACGTCCCTCGAGGCCCGGCAGCCGCACGTTCAGCAGCGGATCGTCGGCCAGGACGGTTCCGGCCCCGACCATGATGGCATCGGCGTGCGCGCGCATCAGGTGAACCTTTGCCTGGGCGATCTCGCCGGTAAGCATCAGGCGGGGTCCGTTGCGCGCGCCGGCAAAGCCCTCGGTGCTGCGTGCAAGCTTTACGGTCACGGCGGGACGCCCCTGCGTGACCCGGGTGATGTGGCCGCGATGGGCGCGCTTGGCCGGTCCGCCGAGGCAGCCGGCAACGACCTCGATGCCGGCCTCCTTGAGGCGTGCATGGCCGAGGCCGGCCACGCGCGAATCCGGGTCCTCCAGGGCCGACACCACCCTGGCCACCCCTGCCTCGATCACGGCATCCGCACAGGGCGAGGTCCTGCCGTGGTGCGAGCAGGGTTCGAGAGAGACATAAAGCGTCGCCCCCCTCGCCCGTTCTCCGGCTGCCGCCAAGGCGACCCGCTCCGCATGCGGACGCCCACCCGGCTGGGTCGCGCCCTGGGCGATGACGACCGGAGCATCGCCGCTCTCGTCGACGATCACGCACCCCACGGACGGGTTCGGCCAGGTCAGGCCGAGATTGCGCGCTCCCAGGGCGATTGCCAGATGCATCCACCGCTTGTCATGGGAGCTCCTGTCAGAGATCTGCCACTTCGCGCCGGCGGGGTTCATGGCTCGGACTGCGCGCGCTTTTTCTTCGGCGCCGGCAGGTCCTCCTCAGGCTCGCCTTCAGCCAGCTTGCCAAGAATTTCCTCGAAGTCCTTGGCTTCACGGAAGTTTTTGTAGACCGAGGCAAAGCGCACATAGGCTACGTCGTCGAGGCCCTTCAGCCCCTCCATGACAAGCTCGCCCACCGTCTCGCTCGGAACCTCGCCGTCACCCATGCTCTCGAGCTGGCGGACGATGCCATTGATCATCCTCTCAACCCGCTCCGGCTCCACCGGACGCTTGCGCAAAGCCACCTCGACGGACTGCTGCAGCTTGTCCCGGTCGAACGGAACGCGCCGGCCCGACCGCTTGACGACCGTCAAATCACGCAGCTGGACACGCTCGAACGTCGTAAACCGACCGCCGCAATCCGGGCAGATGCGGCGGCGGCGGATGGACGAGGAGTCGTCCGTCGGGCGGGAATCCTTCACCTGGGTGTCCAGGCTCCCGCAATAGGGGCAACGCATGGGTCAGCTTAAACCTTACGCGTAGATCGGGAAACGGCGGGTCAGCTCATGAACGCGCTGCTTGACCGATTCCTCGACCGAGGCATTGCCCTCCTCGCCGTTCTTCGCCAATCCGTCCAGGGTCTCTATGATCAGCTCGCCCACCTTCTTGAACTCGGCGACGCCGAAGCCGCGGGAGGTGGCGGCTGGAGTGCCGAGGCGGATGCCCGATGTCACCATCGGCTTCTCGGGATCGAAGGGCACGCCGTTCTTGTTGCAGGTGATATGGGCCCGGCCGAGCGCTGCCTCTGCGGCCTTGCCGGTCAGCTTCTTCGGGCGCAGGTCCACCAGCATCAGGTGGTTGTCCGTGCCGCCGGCCACGATGGCATAGCCGCCTGCCAGCATAGTGTCGGCCAGCACTTTGGCGTTCTCGACCACGGAGCGAGCATAGAGCTTGAATTCAGGACGCAGGGCCTCAGCGAAAGCGACAGCTTTCGCAGCGATCACATGCATGAGGGGACCACCCTGGAGGCCCGGGAAGATCGCCGAGTTGACCTTCTTGGCGATGTCCTCGTCGTTGGTGAGGATCATGCCGCCGCGCGGACCGCGCAGGGTCTTATGGGTGGTGGTGGTCGCCACATGGGCATGGGGGAACGGGGACGGATGGGCGCCGCCAGCCACGAGACCCGCGAAATGCGCGATGTCCACCATGAAAAAGGCACCGACCTCGTCGGCGATCTCCCGGAAGCGGGCGAAATCCCAGAAGCGCGAATAGGCCGAGCCGCCGGCCACGATCACCTTCGGCTTGTGCTCGCGGGCGAGGCGCGCGACCTCATCCATGTCGATGATCTGGTCCTCTTCGCGGACCTTGTAGCTTACCACGTTGAACCACTTGCCGGACATGTTGACCGGGGAGCCGTGGGTCAGGTGGCCGCCGCAAGCAAGGTCGAGCCCCATGAAGGTGTCGCCCGGCTTCATGAGCGCCATGAACACGGCCTGGTTGGCCTGAGAGCCGGAGTTGGGCTGCACGTTGGCGAACTTGCAATCGAAGAGGCGCTTGGCGCGCTCAATGGCGAGCTCCTCGGCCATGTCGACGAACTGGCAGCCGCCGTAGTAGCGGCGGCCAGGATAGCCTTCAGCGTACTTGTTGGTCATCACCGACCCTTGAGCCTCAAGGACGGCGCGGGACACGATGTTCTCGGAGGCGATCAGCTCGATCTCGTCCCGCTGGCGGCCGAGTTCGAGCCCGATGGCGCGGGCGATCTCAGGGTCGCTGTCGGCGAGACCAGCCGAGAAAAAGCTGTTGGACAGGTGGTTATGTGCCGCTTCACTCGCGCTCATGGGTACCCTCGCCTTCCTGTGAGCCTTAGCCGAACCGGCCGCTCAATCTGAACTTGCCCAGGCCTTTATCACGGCTGGCTAAGCTGCGCCAACCCGAGCAAGACCTCCATCCAATGCACCGGAGACATGTCTACACGGCCCCTGAAATGCAACAGCCCGCCGGTTGGCGGGCTGTTGGGAGTTTTGTCGCAGAAAGCTTAGTTCTGCAGGAACATCTCTTCGTCCGGCTCGGTCGGGGTCCGGCTTGCGACCGGAATAGCGTTTCCGAGGCCGTCCTTGTTGTAAATGTCGTCACGGAACTGCACGAGGCCGTCCGGGGTCGCCCAGGCGGTGACATAGATCCAGTGGATCGGAACCGCCTGCGCCAGACGGGCATCGATGCGCTCGCCGGACTTGAAGGTGGCGTCGATCTGCTCGCGGCTCCAGCCGGGGGTGTCCTTCAGCAGCCACTCGATGTAGTCGCGCACGTTCTGGATGCGGATGCAGCCCGAGGAGACGAAGCGGAAGTCGTCACCGAAGATGCCCTTGGAGGGCGTGTCATGCATGTAGACGCCGTGCTGGTTCGGGATGTTGATGCGCACGAACCCCATGGAGTTCAGGTCGCCGCCCGGATCCTGGCGGAAGCGGTAGCGGGTCGCCTCGTCCGAGAACCAGTTGATCTGGCTGGAGGGAATTTCCTGGCCGGCCGCATTGAAGATGCGGATCTTGTTCTCGGCGAGGTAGTTCGGCTCCTTCTGCATCTTGGGGATGAGGTCTTTCTTGACCACAGAGGCGGGGGCCGTCCAGAACGGGTTGAAGTTGACCTCGACCACCTTCGAGTTCAGGAGCGGCGACTGGCGGTCGATCTTGCCGACGCCGGCGGCGTGACGAGTGTGGACGACTCCATTCTCCACCGTCTCGACGAGAGCGGCGGGGATGTTGGCGACCACATACTTATTGGTCAGGCTGCCGACGAGAGTGCGCAGGCGGCCGAGATTGATCTCAAGCTGGCGGATGCGCACATCGGCCGGCACGTTCATGGCGGCAACGGTCGGAGCCGTCACCGTGCCCGTGGAGCTGATGCCGTGACGGGCCTGGAAGCGCCGGACTCCTGCCTCGACATAGGAGTCATAGATCGGCGATTCGCCCGCAGCAGCATCGAGATCGCCTGTGATGATGAGGCGCTGCCGCAGGGCTACGACGGCCGGGCTCTTCGAGCCCACGCGCAGGCCCTGAACGCCTTGAACCGGCTGCCATCCCCCACGGGCGGCGATGTTGCGGTAGTACTCGATCATCTGCTCGGTGGCGGCGAGCGCCTCCGGGGAGAGCATCGGGGTCGAGGTTCGCTGCACGCGGGTGCGGGAAACCGCCTCGTAATTTTGCGACCACTCGGCCTGGCTCTGGGCAAACTGCTGGGCCAGGGCTGCAGCCGGCGTGAAGATGACGGCGAGCGATCCGGTCAGGAGGGTACGGCGAGACAACATGAGCGCAGGCTCTTCTCAGTTAGATGTGGGTCACGACGGAAGCAGAGGAATGGATTCCATTTTCCGCCTCCGCTCCCAGCGGAAAGTGCCGGGATTGGATTAAGGAACGGTATCGAAAACGAAGAACTTCGGGGCCGTTTTATGGCAAGACCCCCATCTTGAGCTCCCTCGGCCTTCAGACCCGCTATTCAGCCCTATGTAACGTTGAAGTGTGGCTTTGTGGATACACGTCTACGTGATGAGCTTGGCAATAGGTGCCGGCTCCGAGGCTGTTTTCTGGTCAGTGTCCGTTGCGGGCGGCGAGCCATGAAACTCCGAGATAGACGGACAGAAGCGTCAGGAAAAACGTCACCGTAAGCAGCCCTCCCGAGACAATTCCTGGGAAAAACGCCGCCAGGATCAGGTGGCTCATGATGGCAAGCAGCCACATGATGCCTCCCCAGGTGCTGGCCATCCAAAGACCGACCGCAGCGATGATATCGATCAGGGCGAAGTAGATGATGGTAGCCTGATAGCCGGTGGAGCGCGCCTCGAACTGCCCGATCGGCGTCCACACTCCAAGGATCACGGCCCAGGCGCTCAACCCCTTCATGATCCATAAAATCGCAACGAGGCGCATGAACCAGGTAAGAACGAAGCTCCAGCGCCGCGCTGCGGGAGCGGCGGGCCGCTCCTCGATCCGGTCGGCCATGTAATCCCGAGCGGCTTGGGAGATCTGAACTTGGCTGCCATTGCGTCCCATCAGGCGATCTCCAGGTCCTGGTCGCCAAGGCTGGCGAAGTGGTGCTCGATGACGGCGGGGTCCACTGCCTCCAGGGAGGCAGGCTGCCAGCGGGGATGGTTGTCCTTATCGACGATGACCGCCCGAACGCCTTCAAAGAAGTCATGGCCCTCCCCGATGCGGGAGACGATGCGGAATTCCGTCCTCATGGCATCCTCGAAGCTCATGGCGGCGCCCCGGCGCACCTGCTCGAAGGCAAGGTTCATGCTCGTCGGCGATTTGGTCCGCATTCCTGCAGCGGTCCTGGCTGCGAATTCGGAGCCCTCCTCCGCAGCCCGGTCGAGACATTCGGCGATGGCCGTCACGCTCTCGGCAGAGAAACACGAATCGATGATAGCCTTCTCGACCGCTAAAGGTGCAGGACCGGGATCGTCGGAGGCGTGGGACAGGGCCTGATCCACCGCTTCGCCCGCGATAAGGGCTTGGCGCAGCGCCTCGATGCCTCCACTCGATACCGAATGGGTCGCAAGCCCCAGCATCACGGCATCGGCTCGCCTGACCCGCTCTCCCGTAAGCGCCAGGTACATGCCTGTCTGTCCAGGTAGGCGTGGAAGAGCGTAGGTTGCTCCCACATCAGGGAAGAAGCCGATCCCGACCTCGGGCATGGCGAAAAGGTAACGCTCCCCCGCCACCCGATGGGAGCCGTGCAGGGATACACCGACCCCGCCACCCATGACGATGCCGTCAATCAGGGAGATGTAGGGTTTCGGATAGCGCTTGATGACGATGTTGAGTTGATACTCCTCGCGCCAGAAGGCTACCGCCTCGTCCCGCTGGCCTCCCTTGAGGAGTTCCGTGAGGCGCCTGATGTCGCCACCGGCACAGAAGGCTTTCTCGCCCGCGCCCTGCACCACGACCCGCGTCACAGCGGGATCCTGAGCCCAGGCATCGAGCGCCCGGCGCATCTCGCGCACCATGGTGAGCGTCAGGGCATTGAGCGCCCGCGGCCGGTTGAGGGTGATCAGGCCTGCCTCTCCCTGCTTCTCGCAGACGACCTCGACGCTCTCGTCCATGAAACACTCCTTCATCGCCGTGTGGCTTAAAACAAGGTGGAGGTCAGCCGTCAATGCATCGCTGCGCTGACGGCAATTTCACATGGATCCTGCCGGCATGCGACCTCGAACCCTTTTTTAGAGCGATTTAAATGTGCTAACCCTCTGCACAACGCTGGCGCATCGAAGCCGGCGCCGGATGAGGACCATGTCGAAGCTGTCGCCGTTCCCCCGCCCCTCCTCAGAGGAAGCCCACCTGTCTTCCCTGAACCTGCCCCACCGCCTGCGCCGAAACCGCAAGGCCGAGTGGTCGCGGCGGCTGGTGCGCGAGAACGTGCTGACGGCAAACGACCTGATCTGGCCGATCTTCATCGTCGAAGGCGCAACCGGCCGCCAGCCGGTCGGCTCCATGCCCGGCGTCGAGCGCTTGACCATTGGTGAGGCGGTGCGCGAGGCCGAGCGGGCGGCCTCCCTCAACATCCCTGCTATAGCCCTTTTTCCCTACACCGATCCCACCTTGCGCGATCCGACCGGCTCCGAGTCCCTGAACAGCCGCAATCTCGTCTGCCGCGCGGTGCGCGAGATCAAGAAGGCCGTGCCGGGGATCGGCATCATCTGTGATGTGGCCCTCGATCCCTACACCAGCCATGGCCATGACGGTCTGATGGATGGCGAGAGGATCCTCAACGACGAGACTGTCGCCCTTCTGGCACGCCAGGCAGTCCTCCAGGCCGAGGCCGGAGCCGACATCATCGCTCCGTCCGACATGATGGACGGGCGTGTGGGAGCCATTCGCACTGCTCTCGATGACGCGGGCTTCCAGGGCGTGCAGATCATGGCTTACGCGGCTAAATACGCATCGGCCTTCTATGGCCCCTTCCGGGATGCCATCGGCACCAGCGCCACCCTTGTCGGGGACAAGCGCACCTACCAGATGGACCCAGCCAACTCGGACGAGGCCATCCGGGAGGTCCTGCTCGACCTTGAGGAAGGTGCGGACATGATCATGGTCAAACCCGGATTGCCCTATCTCGACATCGTGCATCGGGTGAAGAACACCTTTGCCGTCCCCACGTTCGCCTATCAGGTCTCCGGCGAGTACGCGATGATCAAGGCGGCGGCTGCCAATGGCTGGATTGACGGCGAGAGGGCCATGATGGAGAGCCTCATGGCCTTCAAGCGGGCCGGCGCCGACGGCATTCTCACCTATTTCGCCCCTGACGTTGCAGAGAAGCTGAAGGCTCAAGGGTAAAGCCCTAACCCATAAGGGGCCCTTTCATGACAGGTTCACGGCTTCAGGCGGCATGGCGGTTGGCCGCCTGCCTCATGGGCCTTTGCCTGCTTGCGGCCTGCAGCATCTCCATCGACGCCGAACAGGCGCGAGTCTGCCGCTCCGCCCTGCCTGCGCTCAATCCAGGCGCAACGATCACCGTTCAGCGGGTACAGGAAGGCCCAGTGCCGAGAAGCGTTCGCGTCGACTATCTTGCCCGGCATCAAGACCGTCCCATACTTGAGCGCTTTGCGATCTGCCAGTTTGCGGCTGAGGGACTCTCCTCCAACAAAGCGGACCTCACCGGCATCGGGACGGAGGAAGGCCCCCTGTCGGGCTCCAGCCTCTATCTCCTGAAACGTTTCTACCTCGATACGCCGGAGGGAGCGGCCGGCGATCCAGGCGGCAGCGCCAATGCCGATGTGAGGGACATCCCCCTTGGGGCTGCCTATTGGCTGCAGCAACTGCTCGTCAGCCTCCCGCGGACGGCGATCTATGCACTTCTATCTGTCGCATTCGCGCTCGTCTTCGGCCTGAGCGGCCGGATCAATCTGGCCTTCGGCGAACTGGCGGCGGTCGGTTCGGCGGCAACGGTGGCCGGGACGTCGATCATGCTCGGATCGGGCATCAGCTCACCCGTCCTGGGGCTTGTCGCCGGTTTGGCGGCGGCTCTTTTTGCTGGGGCAATCCACAGTTCTGTGGGTGGGCATTTCACGATCGCACGCATAACGAGCGAAAGCCCGCAGCCGAGCCTGATCGCCACCGTCGGGCTGTCACTCTTTCTTATGGAGTATCTGCGGCTCGTGCAGAGCCCTGTGACCGTATGGCTCCCTCCGATCTGGTCGGAAGCCTGGCCTCTCGCCAGAGCGGGGGAGTTTGTCGTGAGCATGACCCCGATCACGGCCGTCACATCCGGAATCGGCCTTCTCGCGGCCTCGATGCTCCTCTGGCTCGTGCAGGGAACCGGGTTCGGGCGGCAATGGCGGGCTTATGCGGACGACGCACGCGCTGCCGCATTGCTGGGCGTTGATGGGCCTCGGCTTCTCCTCCAGACGCTGGCCCTTGCCGGCGCCATGGCAGGCCTGTCCGGCATGCTCATCGTGGCGCAGTATGGCGGCTTGGGATTTGCAGGCGGCTTCCAATATGGCCTCAAGGCGCTGATCGCCGCTATCATCGGCGGGATCGGATCTATCCCCGGCGCAATGTTAGGAGGTTTCGCTGTAGGCTTGTTCGAAACCCTCTGGTCGGCGTATTTACCGATCGAAGTGCGTGATATGGCTCTCTATGCCGCACTGATCGTCTTTCTGATCTTTCGGCCAGGCGGCTTGCTGGGCTTCAAGGATCCAACACCAAGACCCGTCTAAGGGTGTATAGTAGTAGCTTGGAGGAACCTTTGGCCCCCTATGCCATCACCATCGACGATGTGAAACGCGCGGCGCAGATCGTTCAGGGTCAGGTCCTGCGAACGCCGCTGGTTCCTGCTCCGCGTCTGTCCCAGCTCACCGGGGCATGTGTTTTCGTGAAGCACGAGAATATGCAGCCAACCGGCTCCTTTAAGGAGCGTGGGGCGGTGACCAAGCTGGAGAGCCTGGCGGATGGCGAGCGCAGGCGCGGGGTCATTGCCATGTCTGCCGGCAATCATGCCCAGGCCGTGGCCTATCATGCGCGCCGCCTCGGCATCCCGGCCACTATCGTGATGCCGGACAACACGCCTCTGGTGAAGGCTGAGAACACCCGCTCCTATGGTGCGCGCGTCATCCTTCATGGGGAGACGCTCTACGAATCCGCTGCCCATGCCCGCGAGATTGGGGAACGGGAGGGCCTCGTCTTCGTCCATCCCTACGATGACCCAAAGGTCATGGCCGGCCAGGGCACCGTAGCGCTGGAGATGCTGGCCGACGCGCCTGATCTCGACCAGATCGTCGTGCCCATCGGCGGCGGCGGGCTTATCTCCGGCATCGCCGTTGCGGCCAAAGCATTGAAGCCGTCCATCGAGATCGTTGGCGTCGAGGCAGCGCTCTATCCCTCCTTCCGCAACGCCATCAGAGGCGAAGACCAACCTATCGGCGGAGCGACATTGGCCGAAGGCATTGCGGTGAAAACTGTCGGGCAGCTGCCCTTGCCTATCGTGCGCGACCTCGTGTCCGACATCATCGCGGTCGAGGAGCCATTGATCGAGCGCGCCGTCAACGCCTATGCCACCCTGCAGAGGACGATGGCGGAAGGCGCCGGCGCGGCCGGGCTCGCCGCCATGATGGCAGCCCCTGAGCGCTTCGAGGGCAAACGGGTCGGTCTGGTGCTTTGCGGCGGCAACATCGATGCGCGCATCCTGGCGTCCGTGATGGTGCGCGAGCTGGAGCGCGACGAGCGCATCACCTCATTCCGCATCACGTCGAACGACAGGCCCGGCATCCTGGGGCGCGTGGCGAGCCTTCTCGGCAGCCTGGGCGCCAACATTCTCGAGGTGTCCCATGGGCGGCTGTTCCTCGATGTGCCCGCCAAGGGTGTTTCCATCGACATCACCGTCGAAACACGCGACAGACAACATACATCAGAGGTATTCGAGGCTCTTGCGGCGGAGGGGCTCGCACCGCAGCGGATCGCCTCCCGCAGCCTTCCCCAGACCGCCTTCTAAGGAGAGATCTAGATGGTCAACCGGCCCTACCCGCCGCAACTGAACTACCCGTCATACGAGGTGGACACCCGGCTGACGGAGGGCGTCATCGCCCGGCGTTTCTGGGCCTATCTGATCGATCTTGTGGTCATTGCCCTCTGGGTTACCCTAATCTCCATCGGCATCTTCTTCCTCGGGATCATCACCTTGGGCCTCGGCTGGGGCCTGTTCTTCGCCCTTCCCCTTACCGCCCTGATCTTCATCGTCTACAATGCAGTGACCATCGGCGGCCCGTCACAGGCGACGGTGGGAATGCGCTATATGGGGCTGCGTGTCATCAATCCGCAGACCGGCCAAGGCGCCTCCATGCTATCGGCAGCCGTGCACGCCCTGTTCTTCTATGTTGCCGTCTCGACCTTCCTGCTTTGGGCGGGCGACGTGTTCGTCGGTTTCATCCGGGACGACCGTCGCTTCCTGCGCGACCTGCTCACGGGCATGATGATTGTGCGGGCTTGAACAAAAGTCTGCGACATCGCCGCTCTTTTCCTGGACCCTGCGGACACCAATGTTATCCTTGAGCGTTGATCCAGCGCTCAAGGTTTCTCCACAAGGCATCCAGCTTGACGAGCCAGCCCCGCGACGCACCGCAGTTCTACCTCACCTCTCCCTCCGCCTGCCCCTATCTGCCGGGCAAGGAAGAGCGCAAAGTCTTCACGCATATCGTGGGACGGCGCGGCCGGGAGCTGAACGAGATCCTCACCCAGGGTGGGTTCCGCCGCTCCCAGACCATCGCCTATCGACCCGCATGCGATACTTGCCGGGCCTGCGTCTCCGTACGCGTTCTCGTGAACGAGTTCGAGCCCTCGGGAAACCTGAGGCGCGTGCTGAAGGATAATGGCGACCTCATCGGCAACGCCAATCCCAACCGTCCGACATCGGAACAGTACTCGCTCTTCCGCCGCTACGTGGACACGCGCCACGCGGATGGCGGCATGGCCGACATGTCGGTGCTCGACTATTCCATGATGGTCGAAGACAGCCATGTGGACACCAAGCTCATCGAGTATCGTCGCCGGGGAATCGACAGCGGCATCACCGGACGGGGCGAAGGCGGCCTGATCGCCGCCTGCCTGACAG
>JALYFY010000283.1 GCA_030777385.1 Pseudomonadota bacterium
AGCACAAGGATCCCGGCAGGCTTCCGATCGAGCCCCGACAGGGCCTCGACGCCATCGCGCAAGGTGGCAAGGTATGGGGCGGCCGCGTCGTAGTCGTTCCATGTCCAGAGATTCGCCAGCCTTACCTGCTCCAGGCGGGGAAGCCCGACCGGTTCGCCGGCTCTGGCGCTCGCCGCAACGGTGTGCAACCCCAAAGCGGCAGCGCAATGAACGATGGTTGGCAGGACCACTGCCAGGAACAGAAGCTTTGCGCCGGCCGTCATCGACCAGCGATGCTCATCGATATTGGTTGCTTGCCGCTCCTGAACGCGAAGGATGGTCTCCGCCGCAACGGCCGCTGCAGCATGAAGGCTTATGATGCCCCAGGCCTGGAAATTATGGTTGATGATCAGGAAGCCTGTCACCGCACAATAGCCGTAGAACAGGGCATCCCGAATGCTGCGAGTTTCACGCAATGCAAGGCCCGCAAACAGGCCCAGAAGCACATAATCGGTGAGGTTGAAGAGAATGTGATCCGTGATCTGTCCCCAGGTGCCGCGCAGGAATCCGCCAACGTCCAGAGCCATGCGCAAATCGGCAAGATGGGCCAAGGAGGACCGCCAGAAGGCTTCGATGACCAGCGCTGTGACGAGAGTGATGCCGATCGCTCCGGCGGACCAGCGGCGCTGCCGTGGATCGGTCAGCATGAACAGGAGGAAGCCGAGGGCGACGACACCATAGGTCAGCTTCGTATAGAGCATCAGCAGCGTCAGAGCGGCTGCGCAGATCATATCCAGAGCATCTTGGCGCGCTTGGCTGCGCATAGGCGCCAGGTACATCACCAGAAGCGTTCCCAAGGCTGCCCAGCCGATCCGGTTGTAATATTTTGCGAAGGATAGGGCGGTGATGCTCTCTCCGAGGTTGATGGGCACGGCAACGATAAGGAGCAGGAAAATCCCAAACGGGATCGCAATCACCGGCCGGAGACGCGATGTGAGAACATGAGCCAACGGCAGGGCGAGCCCGAATGTAGCAAGAGCCATGGCCGTGGGCATCGCGCGGCCCAAGGTCCCAAAGAGTTCATACCCGAGAACCGGAATATAATAGGCCAGGGGACCCAAAGGCGTATGAAAGTCACGGTTTGGAACTTGACCGGACGCCACCCGATAGGTGCTGTCGAGAATGACGAACAGGTCGTTCAGGTACTTGGTGGCGACGGTTTGACCTGGTAGGGCAAGCAGCAAGGCAAAGAGAGCCGCCACCCCAAGCAGGATCGGTCCCACGGGTGCCGTGCGTTCCGTCCAGATCTTCATCGTCCTCATCCTCCGTGCGTCAGGGTCAGAGGCTTAGTTTTTTGAAGATACGTTCGGGAATGCTCCCAATCACCATCATGACGGGGCGCCAGATCCGGCGAACATAGATCACATCGCTGCCGCCCTTTTCCGCTGCCGTAAAGATTGAGCGGCCAACCTCGTCGGCCTCGGCCGTCAGCAGGGGAGGCAGCTTCATGCCAGCCGTCATCTGGGTACGCACGAAGCCCGGCTTGACCGTCAGAACCCGCAGGCCCTTGGGTGCAAGGCGGTTGCGCAGGCCTGACAGGAAGGCCGTAAAGCCTGCCTTGGCCGCACCATAGAGGTAGTTGGAGCCACGCCCCCGGTCGCCCGCAACGGAGCTCACGCCAACGATGGTGCCCGATCCACGAGCGAGAAAACGTTCGGCCAGAAGGCCGAGAAAGAGAGCAGGCCCTTCGAAATTCGTGCGCACCACAAGGGTCGCGTGGTTGGTATCGCTCTGCCCGCGGGCCTGATCGCCCAGTTCGCCAACAACGCAGACGACAGTGTCCGGCAGCTGAGGCAGGCCTTCGACGAAGCCTTCGAAGTTGCCGGTCTCCAGAATGTCGAGCCGGTGCGTGGTCACTTCGACTCCCGTCCGCGCCGCGATGTCATCAGCGTTTCGCCGGGCCTCCTCCTCGTTGCGCGCAGCCAGCAGCACGCGCCAACCGGCTTGAGCATAATGAAGCGCGGTCGCGCGCCCGATGTCGGAGGTGCCGCCGACCAGGAGAAGGGTTTTTGAAGAGGTCATCAGATTCCAAGCCGTGCTGACAGACGAGACGATATCCTGCCGGTGGCCCCGATTGCCCGCCGCACATCACGAAAGCGGCCTAATCCGGGATAGCCGGCCTCGAAGGTTGCAGGCGACTGCCGTGCATCCTTGGCTAGATAGAGCCGCCCTCCCGCTTCGACCACTAACCTGTCAAGCTCGTCGAGGAGGGGGAAGACATCGTCGCTCACAGGCAGGTCGAGGGTCAAAGTGAAACCCTCGAGAGGAAACGAGAGGTTGCCGCGGCTTGACCCCAACTGCTTGAGAACGGCTAGGAATGACGCGTTGCCGTGCTTTGACACGCGCTCGATGATGCTGCCCAGCACAGGCCGGGCATGCTCAGTCGGAACGACGCATTGGTGCTGAAGAAACCCGCGCCGGCCATAGATCCGGTTCCAGCTCCCGATTCCGTCGAGGGGAAAGAAATAGGGATTCCAATGCATCAGGAAGGGATAGCCCGCTTTCAGGGCGCCGGCACGGAAATAGAACTCGTTGAAGGCTGAAACCGAGAGACGGTTGAGGGAGAAGGAGGGCAGGTCGATCGGGACCGACAGCCGTCCGAGCTTGGACGAGGGGAACGGTTCCGCGCTTGGGCTCAGTGCCTCCACATCCCTCAGGGTTGCATGCTCAGCCGCAAAGATCAGGGAGCGGCCGAGGGAGGCGCCTCGGGCCAAGCAGTCGATCCAGGCTACCGAATAGGTGGCTTTGCTGGTATCCTGCAAAGCCCGGATGGCGTTGTCGAGGTCGGGAGCAACAGTCGTCTTCTGCCGCATCCAGCCGGTCTCGATGGGGCGAAGCCGGAAGGTCACGTCGAGGATCGTGCCTGTGAGGCCCATTCCGCCGACGGTGGCCAGCAGAAGTTCAGGGTTTTCGTCCTGCGAGCATGTGACTGTGCTTCCGTCAGGTAAAGCTAGCGTCAGGCTTTCGATATGATCGCCGAAGCCGCCGTCCCGGTGATGGTTCTTGCCATGCACATCCGAGGCGATCATGCCGCCGATGGTGACGAATTTGGTGCCGGGCACGACCGGCGGGAAAAACCCCCTTGGAACGACAAGGTCCAGGAGGTCGGACAGCAGAACCCCTGCTTCCACGCAAATGCGGCCTGTGGCCTGGTCAAAGGTGCGGATGCGGTCGAGGCCGCGGGCCAAGACGGTGACCCGCTCCCCGATGGCGGCATCCCCATAGGCCCGCCCGTTCCCACGGGCCACGAGCCCGGTCTCATGGGCCATCAGGGGGAGAAGGGCTTTGGGGGACGCAGGGCTGAACACCTGTGACGGATGGCGGGGGTAGCGTCCCCAACCGGTGAGTTCCGTCATGCCTGCCGCTCCTTGAACACGAAGGTCCGATCCAGAAAGAACTTGGCGGCATAGCCGATCGCAAGTCCGAGCACCGCACCTGTATACTTTGCCAAATCCGTCTGCCAGATCATCCAGAAGGCCACTTCGAAACCCCAGAATACCAGGGTCGTCAAGACGCTGAAGGCACCGTAGAGGGTGATCTTCTGCAGCTCTTGGCGATGGCCCCCATAGTCATCCTCGAACACCCACCTCTTGTCGAGCACGTATTTGAGGATGAAGCCTGCTGCCGTGCCCATGAGAATGGACAGGGCCAGCGGAGCCACGGGGGCTACACGGATCACGGCTTCCTGGGTGATGAGATTGGCAAGCGTCGCCACGATGGCGAACAGGACATAGCGGACGAACATCATCGGCCCGTCTCTCCCGGAGCAACGCAGCGCAAGAGCCGGGTCGTGCCCGTGCCATGAATGTCTTGTGTGGGGCCCATAGGTCTAGACGGCGACGACGATCAGGAGGGTGGCCGCTGCCACTGTCATGAGGCTGACCCGATCCTTGAGGGCGAAGACGACGGGGTCGTCATCCATGAGCCGCCGCCCGGCCAGCATCAGGGCCCGTGCGATCCAGAACATCAGCAGAGGCCCCACAAGCCAAAGAATCTGGGGGCGGGAGTAGAGCTGGTTCACCGCATCGCTGGAGATGTAGAGCGCAAAGATCGTGACGGCATTGAAGCCAGCGGCTGCAGCCAGAGCCGCAACGATGTCCAGGTCGCTGTTCTTGTAATCCCGGCTGGTCGGATCGGGAAGGTTGGCGTCGCGACGGGCTGCCAGTTCCACATAGCGCTTGATCAGAGCCAGTGACATGAAGATCATCATGCAGAAAGCGATGAGCCATTCCGAGACCATGATGGAGGTTGCCACGGCGCCGCCGATCACCCGAACCGAGTAGAGACCTGCCAGGGTGATCACATCGACCACCATCATGCGCTTCAGCGCGAACGAATAGGCCGTGGTCAGGGCGAAATAGCCGAGCAGCACACCCAGGAAAGGCAGTGATACAGCGGCTCCAACAGCCAGCGCGCTCAGAAAGAGGATCGGTATGGCGACCACGCCATGCATGAGGGGAATGGCGCCGCTTGGCAGGGGGCGCTTGCACTTGCTGCGATGCCCCCGGTCATCCTGCAGATCCACGAGATCGTTCAGGATGTAGATGCTCGACGCGCACAACGAGAAAGCCACGAAGGCCAGAATGGCTTGGGTGAATGCCTCCACCGTGAACAGGTGGGCCGCCAGAAGCGGCAGGAAGATCAGGGCGTTCTTCGCGTATTGATGCACACGCATCATCTTCGCCCAGGTCCGCCAGGTGGGGCGGGCATGGGGCAGGTGCTCTGCCTCGGGGCATTGCTGCGCAAGCCTTCTTCTCACGCCGGCAGGGGTGCGGATGGCGATGGATTTGGCCGCCTTCTCCCAGACGGGAAGATCGGCAGCGTCGTTGCCGACATAATCAAAGCCGCGTTCACCAAAGGCTTCGACGAGCTGCTGGGCTTTCCTGGCGCCGGCCAGATTTGTGGTCTCATTCGAAGCGAACCAGCCGTTGAACTCCCCGAGATAGTCGGCAATGCTTCCCACAAGGCGCTGATGACTGGCGGAGGCCAGGTACACGGGGCGCCCTTCAGCCTTGGCCTGACGGATCAGGGCCAAAACCTCGGGATCGTAGGGAAGGGTGCTCGGGTCGAAATCGACCGGTTCAGACAAGCGGTGCTTCAGAGCCGCCTTGCCGCGCGACAAGGCAGTCAGCATATCAAACAGGGAGTGAGGGCGCCGTCCAAGTTCGGAAAACGCCGTTTCGATCAACAGATCGGAGGCGATGAGAGTGCCGTCGAGATCCACCACAAGCGGGCGCAGCGTGTCGCTGCCGGGCGTTTCGATTTCAAGGGTCGTCCAATGAGCCTCGTCGTCCTCATAGGGACGTTCGACGGACTCGCGATAGCGGGGGCCGAGGCAGGTCCGGTGCA
>JALYFY010000284.1 GCA_030777385.1 Pseudomonadota bacterium
GCAGGGCGTGCCGCGCTCAAGGCGCTGGTCTGATACAACGATTATTCTATGTCATGGCCGGGCTTGTCCCGGCCATCTCGATTCTGTGAGGCACGGCGCCTCGCCTTATCGGGATCACCGGCACGAGGCCGGTGATGACATGCGGGAGCTTGCCAGCGGCTGCAAAATCTCTCAGCCTGCTTCAATGGGACTTTATTACGTCTATATTCTTGCTAGCCGACCAGGCGGCGCTCTTTATGTTGGCGTTACCAACGATCTGCCTCGACGGGTTTGGGAGCACAAGATGGCGCGCGGTGGAGATCATACGCGCCGCTATAGAATCAATCAGCTTGTCTACTACGAGAGCTACCCGAGCATCACAGATGCCATCCAACGCGAGACATCGATCAAAAGATGGCCGCGGGCTTGGAAGACCAATCTGATCCTCGGCATGAATCCAACATGGCGCGATCTCTATGAAGAGCTGAACACGTGATTAGTCCACCCTCTACGTCATCACTGGCCTTGTGCCTGTGATCCCGATCCGAAAAGTGCCGTGCCTCACATGATCGGGATGGCCGGGACAGGCCCGGCCATGTCGTGAGGGTTTCAGCGGCAGGCGTCCATTCCTCAACTCCTCCTTAACCATGTGCATGTAAGACTCGACCCCATGGTAATCCGCAGGCGCGCAAGACGATTTCTGATCCCGCTGGTGCTCTACAGCATTTCGGCGGCCGTGGCCGGCTACTTCGTGCATCATGCCCACAGCGGTGCCCGTGGCATCGAGGCTCAACAGAAGTATGAGGCCCAGGTCGCCGAACTTTCCAAGGAGCTGGAGGGTTTAAAGACCCAGCGCTCCGATTGGGAGCGCCGCATCGCGCTTCTTCGGAGCGATCAGATCGACCGCGATCTGCTCGAGGAGAGAGCACGTGTAATGTTAGGACGTGTGCACAAGAACGACCTTGTGATCATTACAGGCCCCTAATTCCGAAGAGTTCAAAAGTTCTGCTTAACTCAAATTAAGTTGATCGCTAATAAGAGATTAGTGTCAATAGCTTGCGCGTTTCATTGTGCAGCGCAACACGATGCTTTGCCCCCTCGATTTCCGATTCCGTCTGCGCTACAACTTTCGTCGAGGAAACCCTTCGGAGGAACCCGATGGCTGTTGCTGCCCGCAAGGCGGGCCGTGCTGCAACTGGCACGGCTAACAAGTCCACTTCCACCAAAAGCTCCGCCAGAGGAGCTGCGCTGAATACCCCACAATTCGACAAGAACCAGGACCTGTCAGCCTATAACGACATGCTTCTGATCCGCCGCTTCGAGGAGAAGTCCGGTCAGATGTACGGCATGGGCCTGATCGGCGGATTCTGCCACCTCTATATCGGCCAGGAAGCTGTCGTCGTCGGCATGCAGATGGCGACCATTGAGGGCGACCAGGTGATCACCGGTTACCGTGATCACGGTCACATGCTGGCCTGCGGCATGGATGCGAAGGGCGTCATGGCCGAGCTGACCGGACGCCGCGGCGGCCTGTCGAAGGGCAAGGGCGGCTCCATGCACATGTTCTCCAAGGAGAAGCATTTCTATGGTGGCCACGGCATCGTCGGCGCCCAGGTGTCGCTCGGCACCGGCATCGCGTTCGCCAACCACTACCGTGAGAACGGCAATGTCTGCCTGACCTATTTCGGCGACGGCGCTGCCAACCAGGGGCAGGTCTACGAGAGCTTCAACATGGCGCAGCTGTGGAAGCTGCCCGTGGTCTACGTGATCGAGAACAACCGCTATGCCATGGGCACGTCGGTGAGCAGGGCTTCGGCGCAGACCGATTTCTCCAAGCGCGGCGTGTCATTCGGCATTCCCGGCGAGCAGGTGGACGGCATGGACGTCCGCGCGGTCTACGCGGCCGGGCAGCGCGCCATGGAACATGCCCGCTCCGGCAAGGGTCCCTACATCCTCGAGATGCAGACCTATCGCTACCGCGGCCACTCCATGTCCGATCCGGCGAAGTACCGCACGAAGGACGAGGTGGCCCGCATGCGCGAGGAGCACGATCCGATCGAGCAGGTGCGCCGCCGTCTGCTGGAGACTTGGAGGCTGTCGGAGGACGAGCTGAAGGGAATCGACGGGAAGGTCCGGGCGCTGGTGAACGAGGCGGCCGAGTTCGCGACGAACGACCCCGAGCCGGACCCGAGCGAGCTTTGGACCGACATCCTGCTTGAGGCGAAGTCCTGACATCCCCCCGGTCGCATCAAAAGGCGCGATCAGGGACCGCCCGCCGTTCATCCCCAGTCCTCAGACGATCCCGGCCCTCCCTTTCGCTTCGGCCGGGATGACGAGCGAGCTAAGAGCCTCCATGCCCACCGACATCCTGATGCCCGCCCTGTCCCCCACCATGGAGGAGGGCAAGCTCGCCAAATGGCTCAAGAAGGAAGGCGACTCCGTCAAGCCGGGGGACGTGCTGGCGGAGATCGAGACGGACAAGGCGACCATGGAGGTCGAGGCGATCGACGAGGGCGTGCTCGCCAAGATCCTGGTCGCCGACGGCACTGACAACGTTGCCGTCAATACTCGCATCGCCGTGCTCGCCGGGGAGGGCGAGGACGTCTCGGCCGCGGCGTCCGCTCCGGCCGCTCCCGCCCCGAACGGCGGTGGCGGGCAGCCTGCGCCGACGCCGGACATGCAGGCGGAGGGGCTGGCCGAGCGGCCGGCGCCCACCGCGCGACAGGATACCGACGGGCAGCCGGTCGCAACTCCGGCCGCCCCGTCCGTGATCTCCAGCCGCACCAGTCACGACGCCATGGCCGAGATTCCGGAAGGGACGGAGCTCGTGACCATGACGGTGCGGGAGGCCTTGCGCGACGCCATGGCCGAGGAGATGCGGCGGGACGGCAGCGTCTTCGTGATGGGCGAGGAGGTGGCCGAATACCAGGGCGCCTACAAGGTCACGCAGGGGCTCCTGCAGGAGTTCGGGCCGAAGCGCGTCGTCGACACGCCGATCACCGAGCACGGCTTTGCCGGCCTCGGCGTGGGGGCGGCCTTCGTGGGCCTGAAGCCGATCGTCGAGTTCATGACCTTCAACTTCGCCATGCAGGCGATCGACCACATCATCAATTCGGCTGCGAAGACCCTCTACATGTCGGGGGGGCAAATGGGCGCGCCGATCGTCTTCCGCGGCCCGAACGGGGCGGCGGCGCGCGTGGGCGCGCAACACAGCCACGATTACGCGGCCTGGTATGCGAA
>JALYFY010000285.1 GCA_030777385.1 Pseudomonadota bacterium
AGTGAGATCACCCTGCAGTTGAATGAACCGTTCATGGATCGTGAAAATGAGGGTGGGGGCAAGACTTGGCTATATTTGTTGATAGTATATAAGGATCAATAAGTTATGAAATAATGACCAGCTTAATTCGTGCTAGATTGGGGGATGTCATGTGCGTATCCGCGCAGTCCAGTAACCATCCGATCGGATGCCTGACATAGGGTGGCGATCTGCCCATATTATGCCAAACTTTCCCTCAATAATTAATGAAGTGTTAACGTAAGGCTGCAAAGGAATCCCGGAACCCCAGACCAGACGTCTTTCGGATCTCCACTGCGGCCGGGCGCCGAGCGCCCAGCGATCCGGGGCCAGAGCAACCAGGACTCTGCCTCAAGTCAAAATGAAGCGCGGCGCCTCCCAGGCGGCCGCGCCGTCCAGTTACATGAACGATTTGCACATCTAAGGAGCCAACCATGCGTATCGACATCTCCGGAACCACCGAGATCGGCGGCTTCATCGCCGCGTGCCTCGTGGACAGCAACACCGGCCTCATGCTCGCCTCCGAAGGGGGCGGGCGCCTCGACCTGGAGGCCGTGGCCGCCCTGAACACCAACTTCCTGCGCGCCAAGCTCGACGCGATCGATGCCCTCGGTCTCAATGACGGGGTCGAGGACATCCTCATCACCTTGGGCAAGCAGATCCACTTCGTCCGTCCGCTTGAGAAATCGAACGGCGCGTTCCTCTACGTCGCGCTCGACAAGAAGTCCGCCAATATGGGCATGGCCCGTATCCAGGTTAAGAAGATCGAGAACAGCCTCAGCCTCTGATGGCCTCAAAGAGCGGGGTGCGTCGTGGATTGCCCGCTACGCGCCCCGTCCTTATGGCTTCGTTCGCTCTGGGTCAGCCTCGCTGCGCACCAAGTCGGCTGTGATGCAGCACGCCTACCAGGCGCGTCGCACCTGAAGCTCGGGTTCCGCCCAGCAAACCTGCGGGAGCGGCCTCGCGAGATAGTCGGGCCGGAAATTGGCGCGACGCGCCAGGGCCTCGCGGTCGGGGATCGTAAGTCGCCCGTTCCGGAACACGATGAGCCCGTCCTTGCGGAGTTCCTGAAGCGAGCGGTTGACGTGCACCGCCGAAAGCCCGGTGGCCTGGCTCAGATGCACCTGAGTGAGGGGCAGATGGCAACCCCCATCCCTGACGAGCCCCACGGCTTCCAGCCGCGTCATAAGCTCGCAGAACAGGTGGGACAGACGGCCGATCGCGGAGCGGTGGCCGATATTGACGATCCACTGCCGATACACCGAGGCGACCTCTAGCGCGGAGCGCCACAGGGCGGCCGTGATCCGTGGGTGCCGGTCGCAGAGCGCCTGAAGCTCCCCATGGTCGATGAGGCCGACGCGCCCGCCGCTTACCGCGCGAACGTCACAGTCGATGACGTCCAGATGCAGGGTTCGCAGGTCGGGCATGTCGCCGGGAACGAAGAACGCCATGATCTGCCGTTTGTCCCCTTCGAGGGGCTGGGACGAACTCACGATGCCTTCGAGCACGATGAAGCAGTGGGACGCCTTGTCCCCCATCCGGTGAAGCACCTCGTCAGGCGAAAGCTCGATGACCCGCGTCCGCAGCGACCGGAGCGCGTCCAGTTCCAGCTCCGAAAGCTGGGTCAGACGTTCGAGCTTGTCGATGAGGGTTGGGACGGCTGGCAATATCTGAACCGGGACCAGAGACTACTACGGATCGCGGCAGGGCGCATATATCGACGGCTCTGCATTCATATGCACCCTATACAGCCCGCTCGCTGCGACACTAGCCCCTGCCAGATGCAGGTGCCCGTTCTTGCAGCAGTCCTGTGGCGGCGTCCACACAGCGCGTGCAAGTCATGTTTGCGTCGAACTGCAAGGATGGAGCAACGTCCCGAGGATGGAAGCGGCCCGCTTGGCCTCACTCTCAGCCCTTACGGGGAGGAGGCGCGGACTTCAGATAGGGTCGTGTCTCCTGCAGGCTGGAGCCGGGGTCGAACTTTGCCTTGCCGAAGGCATTCGGCAGGATGAGGACATTATCGCCCGGCTGCCAGTCCGCCGAAGTGCCGACATTGTAGGTGTCCGCCGTCTGGAGAGCGTCGATCACGCGCAGGATCTCGTCGATGCTGCGTCCTACGACGACAGGGTATTCAAGGATGACCCGGATTCGACGCTCCGGGTCGACGATGATGGATTTGCGGATTGCGCAGTCGGCGCCCTGCTGGCGATGGACCATCCCGAACATGTCCGAGATCACCCGAGTAGTGTCGGCGATGATCGGGTAGTCCACCTCGGCGTCGTAGATCGCCCCGATGTCGGCATGCCATAGGCGCTGCTCGGCCGCGCCGGTGTTGGACACCCCGATCAGCTTGACGCTCCGGCGGCGGAACTCCGGCTGGCAGGCGGCAAGGAGGGCGATCTCGGTCGTGCAGACCGGACTGAAGGCGGAATAATGGCTGAACAGGAGGACCCAGCTGCCTTGTGTCCAGTCATGGAAGCTGACCGGTCCTTGGGAGGACTCCGCCTGAAAGTCGGGGATCACGGCCCCGATCTGCGGGACCCATGGCGTGGCCGCGGAGGAGGGGAAGGTCGTCTGGAGTCCTGAATGCGTCACGATAGCTTCCTCATGCCTGCAGCAGGTTTCGAACGTGACGCAGTCCTTGCGCCGAGGGGGCCATCCATCGCAACGCATCGCTGTTCGACCGGGAATTGGAAACGGCGAAATCGCATCAACGGCAAGTCCTGCGGCGAAGTTGGTTAACTCCTGTTGCGTAGGTCCCACAAATCCCAGGCGGTGGCGATTGCAGGCATTTTCGGCAACTGGCCTGGCAAGGCGCCGTTGCAATCCGGTCCGGATGGTCCGAACCAGAATGGGACACTGCAACCCCCGTTATGCGAGGGAGCGCTGCTGGACGCCCCCGATCTGCCGCCGCGCTTCTGGGAGACGGGCCATTAGCGCCGCCGTCCTCCGGTCCATCTCCTGCTCATGGATCAGGTCCGCGACCCTGGCGGACAGCCCGGCGAGCCTTTGGCATTCCGCGGCCGAGAATGACCTCGGCGCGGGGTGCAGAAGGCACAGCGAGCCCAGCCGGACGCCGCGAAAGTAGATAAGCGGCGCCCCTGCATAGAACCGGACGAAAGGATCACCCAGGACCAGCGGGTTGGCCTGGAACCGGTCGTCCTTTGTCAGGTCCGGAACCACGAGAACCTGGTCGGAGCGGATGGTGTAGTCGCAGAAGGCAATCGACCGCGGGGCCTCTTGGAAGTGACAGCCAGCCTGTGCAGTTACGAACAGCTTGTCGCGCCCAAGAAGCGTCACCATCGCCATGTCCACTTGGAATTCCTCGCGGGCAGTCTGGCAAAGCGCCTCGACTTCCGACGGCGCGGCTTGACTG
>JALYFY010000286.1 GCA_030777385.1 Pseudomonadota bacterium
AAGAGCCGGAAAGGAAGAAAATCAAAATGAGCGACAACATCGCTGCTTCAAATTACATCGAGCTGGCTGCGGATATCGTTTCAGCGTACGTGAGCAATAACTCCGTTCCTTCAGGCGAGCTTCCGACTCTGATCAGCGAAATCCATTCCGCTCTTCTGCGTGTCGGGGGCGGCACCGTGGAAGTTCCTGTCGAGGCGCCAAAGCCTGCCATTCCGGTGAAGAAATCCGTCACGCCGGATTACATCGTCTGCCTCGAAGACGGGAAGAAGTTCAAGTCGCTGAAGCGCCATCTGCGCACGCAGTACAACATGACCCCCGAGCAGTATCGCGAGAAGTGGGCCCTGCCCGTCGATTACCCGATGGTGGCTCCCAACTACGCCAAGGCGCGCTCCGAGCTTGCCAAGGAAATGGGCCTCGGCCAGCAGCGCCGCAAGCGCCGTTCCTCGCGCAGCTAACCGGTCAACCGATCGACCGCATCAGCCGCCCTCATGGGCGGCTTTTTGTTGTCTGCCCCTGCCGATGCTGCGGTCCACGCCTTGCGCGAACCGGGTCCGGTAGGCGGCAGGGCTCGTTCCAAGGCGGGCCCGAAAGTGGTGGCGGAGGGTGGCCGAGGAGCCGAACCCGGCTGCCCCGGCGATACTCTCGATGGAGTGGTTTGTGGTCTCCAGCAGTTCGCGGGCGCGGATCAGGCGCTCCGCGAGCAGCCACTCGCCCGGAGGCATTCCCGTGGCGGCCTTGAAGCGGCGCAGGAACGTGCGCACGCTCATGCCGGCTTCTCCGGCAAGCTCCGCGATCGGCTGATCCTCTGCAAGGCGAGCGCGCATGCGATCGAACAGCGGCGCGAACCGCACGCCTTCGCGGACCGGCGGCACAGGCCGCTCGACGAACTGCGCCTGCCCGCCCTCACGATGGGGCGGCACGACGAGGCGACGCGCCAAACGGTTCGCAATGTCGGAGCCGAAATCGGCGCGCACCACATGCAGGCAGAGATCGATGCCGGCAGCGCTTCCTGCGGATGTCAGCACCCTGCCTTCGTCAACATAAAGAACGTCCGGCTCCACCTTGATGTCGGGATAGGCTGCAGACAGCTGCTTCGCGTAGTGCCAATGGGTGGTCGCTCGCTTGCCGGATAAAAGCCCCGTTGCGGCAAGCACGAAGACACCGGAGCAGATCGACATGAGACGCGCGCCCCGCTCATGGGCTTTTCGCAATGCCTCGATCAGCACTGGCGGAACAGGCTCGGCATGGGCGCCGCGCCAGCCCGGGACGACGATGGTGTCCGCTTGCTCCAGGAGTTCGAGGCCGCCATCGACCATAACTTGAAAGCCCCCAATGGCCCTGAGCGGCCCTGGCTCGATGGCGCAAATGGCAAAGCGATACCAATCCGGTCCCATCTCGGGGCGGGGCAGGCCGAAGACCTCGATGGCCGTGCCGAACTCGAAGGTGCTCAGGCGGTCATAGGCGAGGGCGACGACAAGGTGGTTTGTCATGATGTTTACGTCTGTTGGCAGGAACGCCACTTTTCATCATGCCTTCGTGGTGGAAGCCTAGCAATGGCTTTTCCACAAGGAGGTTTCCATGCCAGCCAGTTCCGTTGCCGCCATACCGCCCGCTGCATCCGCTGAGGCCGCCAGGCATTTCGCCGCTCGTCTTTCGTTCGAGACCGACTGCGCCGATGTTCACGCATCCATGCTGAGCGGCCCTGTCGACTTCGTGCTTCTCGATGCGCGGGGGCCTAACGCTTATGCGCGCAGCCATGTCCCGGGCGCGCTCAGTCTCCCCCACCGGGAGATCACCGAGGAGCGCATGGCCGCCTGGCCCGAGAGCACGCTCTTCGTGGTCTACTGCGCTGGCCCTCATTGCAACGGAGCCGACCGGGCTGCGCTTAGGCTTTCGCAAATGGGGCGTCCGGTCAAACTCATGCTCGGCGGAATGACGGGCTGGGCTGACGAAGGCTTCCCGTTTGCTCATGGCGCGGAGCCCGGCACAAGGACGGCATCGGCAGCCTGATAGGCATTCTCGTCCCCCGCCGTCACAGGCGGGGGCCGTATTGCGGCCTTTATGCGAGCGCTGCCGCAGAATCCTTAGTTATCCTCACTGTTATCAACAGTTTTGAATCTCGTTGACAACTAGGAATATGACCCCACTATCAGAAGTGGAGGCGCGGGTCTCCGTTGTTTTATTTATAGGAACAAAACATGAACGTTGAAGACGGCGATGCGGTTCAGCAAAGTATTGCCGCAACAAGCGATTCAGCCTCCGGACGGGGCAGGGCGAAGGCGCGTGCGAAGGGCACCCGGAGGCGCACTGGAGCCGAGGCCAAGCAGCCTTCAGGCGATTCCCTGACCAAGGATGCAAGGCGCCTTCTAGGGGTGCTGGTTCAGCCGGAAACGTGGGCTTTCGCTGATCCAGCAGATGAGGGAGACGTGCTTATCCACAAGCGCAGGTCCGGCATATCCGTGGGGGCAGGGCGGTTTGCTCGCGCCGCCGCCGATGCTCTCGTGCGCCAGGACCTCGCCCGCTGGGAGCAGGCTTCGTCTGAACGGATGAGCCTGCTGCCGACCGACTCGGGAGAAGCCTTTTTGCGCAGAGCCGCATCGCCCGATCGGGACATGGCGTTCTTTCACCAGCATCGGGAGACGGCCGTCGCATCTGTCGAAACCGACTCAGGACCTACCCGCGTGCGTATCGACACGGATGAGAGTCCCCTCGACTGGCTGCGTCGACGGCGGGATCGGAACGGCGAGCCGATGATCGATGAGGCCTCCTATCAGGCCGGCGAGCGGCTCCGGACGGACATCATGCTGGCAGGCCTGTTGCCGGGGGTGACGGCGCGCTGGGACGGCATGCCGAAAAGCAGCGGCTCCGGTTCGCCGTCCGACGCGACCGACCGCATGATCGCCGCCCGCCAGCGGCTTCGCAATGCCTTCGACGCGGTGGGAGCCGATTTCAGCGATCTCCTGATGGATCTCTGCGGCTTCCTGAAGGGCTTGGAGCTCA
>JALYFY010000287.1 GCA_030777385.1 Pseudomonadota bacterium
GTGCAAGCCATCGCAGGAAAAGGGAATCCACTCACGCGCACGGTGCCTTGGATCCCCTTCCCGGTCCTACGGACCGCCGGGGATGACAGGGGATCGTCAACCTCATTGTCATTCCCGGCCGCAGCGCAGCGGAGGGGAAGGGAATCCATGGCGCTACGCTCGAGGGTGGATCCCCTTCCCGCACTGCGTGCGCCGGGGATGACATCCAACGACAAACTTAAGTCACTACCTAAAAAGGCCCGGCATAAAGCCGGGCCTCTGCTCAGTGAAACCGTGTGCCCGATCAGCACTCGGTCTTCTTCTGGGTCGTCGTGTCGCCGAACTCGTTCGTCTTCTGCTTGGTTTCCGTGGAGCAGCCCACGGTTCCGGTGGTCACGGTCGTGGACGAGGTCGTGCTCGGCTCCGTCTTCCGCTCGATGGTGGTCTGGCTGCCGAGCAGGCCCTCTTCCTTCTTGATCGTCGTGGTGGTGTCCTGCGCGAAGGCGGCGGTGCTGAGGAGCGAAGCCGCGAGAACGAATACTGCTTTCTTCATCGTGAAACTCCGTGGACAAGCATTTCTTCTTGAGAACGTGCTTTCGGTCCCAACGGTTCCTGCCCACGCGCACCGGCAAGAAACCTTATCCGCCTCCTGGCCGCAGCCTTACCGGCGCAGAGTCTGCCAGGCCGAGGCAAAATCCCGCGCGTTGCGAGCGATCTCCTCCACCGCCATGGTGGGCGTAAAGAGGGCGGAGCCGAGACCGAAGCCATCCGCGCCCGCATCCACATAAGGCTTCATATTGTCCGGCTTGATGCCGCCGACCGGCAGCACGACGGTGTCCTTGGGGAGCACGGCCCGCCACGCCTTCACGACGGCGGGCGGGATCGCCTCGGCCGGAAAGATCTTGATGGCGTCCGCACCCGCCTTCAAGGCCGCGAAGGCTTCCGTGGGCGTGGCGACGCCGGGGGTGCAGACGAGGTTATGCTCCTTGGCCCGCCGGATCACCTCCACATCCCCGTGAGGCATCACGATCAGCCGGCCGCCCACATCGCGGATGCCGTTCACCTGATCCGGCTCGAGAACGGTGCCGGCCCCGACCAGAACGTTCTCCGGCATGGTCTTGGCCAGGATCTCGATGCTGCGGAAGGGCTCGGGGGAGTTCAGGGGAACTTCGATGATGCGAAAGCCCGCCTCGACCAGCGCATGGCCGACCGCCTCGGCGTTCTCAGGTTTCAAGCCCCGCAGGATCGCCACGAGAGGAAGTTCGGTTAAATAATTCCGCAGCACAACAGCAGCTCCACTGATCCTACATTCATGGCTATCGTTCTGAGGACAACGGGCTTCTCATGTCGTCCAAAGACCGGCCGATCCTAGTTGGCGTACAGGCAAGCCAGTTTCAACCGCCTCCGGCATTCGCGCCGGTCGCGGCGTCCAATTGCAACTTTCCCGGTTCCTGCGGTACAGACCGGCGACCTTCCACCGGATTCCTTTTCGAAGGGGTCCCGTCCGAGCAGAACCATGAAGCCGCCAGCCAAGCTGCCGAGCCGCAGCGCCAAGCCCGCTCTCGACCGGATCGATCTCATGATCCTGGAGGAGCTCCGTCAGAATGCGCGGATCACCTACCAAGCCCTTTCGGAGCGCGTCGGCCTGTCAGCACGGCCCTGCCTTGAGCGGGTGAGGCGGCTTGAGCAGAAGAGCGTGATCCGGGGCTATACGGCCCTGGTGGACCCCTCCGCCCTGGGGCACGACATCATCGCTCTTGCGGGCATCAGCATGCGCGATCCGTCGACCGGAACCCGGCAGCGCCTCGAGCGGGCGCTGACAGCCAATCCGGCTGTGGTCGAGCTGCAGGTCGTCAACGGCGAGTATGATTATACCGCCCGCATCGTTGCACCGACGCTTGCCGCCTATGAGGCCCTGACCGAGGCGTTTCTGGCCGATCCGGGCTTTGGAATCGGGCGCATTCACACGACCTTCGTGCTGAAAACCCTCAAGGAGTTCGAAGGCTACCCGGTCGCCGACAACCGGTAGGGGGCCTAGAGCATCTGGCAAACGACAGAAACGGCTGCGGCTGAAGGACATTTCAGCCTCAACGGGACAGTGTAGCCCGTAAGCTTGTCCATGGAGGATCCCATGGACTTCATCGATCTCGAAAAATCCGTCACAGCGGCCAACTACGATTCCCTGCCGGTGGTTCTCCAGGAGGCGAAGGGGGTCTGGGCGACCGATGTTCGGGGCAGGCGCTATCTCGACATGATGAGCGCCTACTCGGCCGTCAGCCTCGGCCATGGTCACCCGCGCATTCTGAAAGCCATGATGGAGCAGGCATCCCGGCTTGCCGTGACCAGCCGCGCCTACCACACGGAACTCCTTGGGCCTTTCCTGGAGCGCCTCGTTCACGTGACCGGCCTCGACATGGCTCTGCCCATGAATACGGGGGCGGAAGCGGTGGAGACCGCCATCAAGGCCACCCGGCGCTGGGGCTATCAGAAGAAG
>JALYFY010000288.1 GCA_030777385.1 Pseudomonadota bacterium
CACCCCAGGCGACGATGCCAGGGTTCTTGCGCTGCAGGCAGCCGTGGAGCGCGAGAGGGAGCGGGCAGATGCTGCGCAGCGGGAGCTTTCGGATCTCCAGGCACAGCTTGCCGGTCTCGAGGAGAACGAAGCGCTGATGGCGGAGTATCGCAGTGCCGCGATCGAGGAGAAGGAGCGCACGAACAATGCGCTTCTGAGGACCGCCGCCTCGCATGAGGAGCTTGCACGCCTGAGGGCAGGCATCATCGAGGCCCAGAAAGCGGCGGAGAACGAGAAGTCGAAGGCAACGCTTGCCCATAAGCAGCTGGAGGTTGTGCAAGGTCAGCTTGCTGCACTCATTTCAGGTGAGCGCCATCGGGCAGAGAAGCAGAGTCAGGTGCAGCCTAAGCAGGATCAGGTTGCTGCCGTCCCGGCGATCGAAGAGCCGGCGAGCGTCTTGCCGGTGCCTCCGCGACGTTCCCTGCCCCTGGTGACTGACACGCCGCCATCGAACAAACGGCGGCCGGAACGGGAAGCCCAGCCCGACAAGAGCGAGAAAGCCACAAGCGGCAAGGCCCGGCCCGTTGCGCAGCCCACCAGAGCAGGAGCGCCGGCGCGGTCAACCAGCGATGCAGAGACTGCTCCGGTTCGGGACCGTGGCCAACGTTCGAAACCTGAAGCAGCCAGAGTGACCAAGCTGGAGAAAGACATTAGAGGCCAGAGCGCTGATCCAGGGGACAAAGCATCGACCGAAAGGGGCCAACGGTCCCGCATGATCGTGCAGGACTTCTATGATCTGCGCAGCCCGCGTGGTCCAAGCCTGCCGAGAGCCCTGCTGCCCGACAGCAGGCTTTGGTAGTTCTTGTTCGCCCATGGTGCCTGCGGCGCGACAACGGCTCAGTTCTCCCTGCAGGCTCTGGGCGCAACGCCAGCCGACATCTCTTTCGACACTTTCCCGGCCATGCCTGTGAGCATGGCGCCCATTAGAGCCAGAGCAAACCGGAACCAAGCCGTCGAGTCCTGCACATGTGCACGGGCAGGCGCGGTTCACCAGGAGCAGCCATGCTAAAGGTATCAGTCATTTCCCTCGCGATTGCATTGCTGTCGGTTCAGCCGGTTCTGGCCAAGGGAGGGGGCGGAGGCAACGGTGGCGGCAATGACGGCGGCGGTCAGGGCAGTGGCAACGGTGGTGGCAATGACGGCGGCCGTGGAGGTGGTGGCAGTCAAGGCAACGGCGGCGGCGGTCAAGGGAATGGGAACGGCGGGGGCAAAGGAGGAGACAAGGGCGACAGCGGTTCCGGCGGTGGCAGCCAAAGCAACGGGAATAGCAGTGGTGGCAGTCAGGGAAACGGCAATAGCAACGGTAACGGTCAGGGAAACGGAAATAGCGGAGGAAATGCCGGTGGAGGCGGCAAAGGCAGCGACAACAGCGGAGGCGGCAAGGGTAATGGAAGTGCGGGCAATGGGAGCGCTGCTGGAGGTGGCGGACAGGGAGCCGGGAACGGTAGTCAAGGAAAAGGAAACAGCGGCGGCAATCCCGGGGGCAGCAGCGCCGGTAGAGATGCTGGTAGCGCTGGAGGCACAAACAGCCAGAACAGCAACCAGAATAGCGGAAGGTCCGTAGGAGCGTCGGCTCCGGCATCTGCACCTGGAAGAGCTGACACAGCGGGCGCAACAAGCTCTACGAGCACAGCAAGCTCGCGCGCAGCGCCAGCCGCAGCGAGCCCGCAAGCAACATCGACGGCCGCAAGCTCACCAGTAGCTCCCGCCGCAGCAAGCCCACGCGCCACACCAGCAAGCGTGACGCCAGCGCCGACATCCCCGGTCGTCAGGGGTGGCAGTGCCGCATTGGCCTTGCCGTCCTCTCTCGTGCCCCGCCTTGAAGCATCGGGTCCTTCGGCAACAGAGTTTCTGGAGCCCCGTGTCCGGCGATCCAACATCTCAGGCCAGATCGTCCAGGCCTGCCGCGCCTCCATCGTGACCGCATCGCGTCCCTATGGGGCTGTGCAGGTGGACGCGGCCGGTGCCGGTCAGGCAAGCCGCACGCAGGACGGTGGGATTACGGCCCCCGTGGACGTGAGAGTTGTTTATGCTCGGGCGAATGCACGCCAGGTCCGCCAGTCCCGCGTGGCATGCCGTCTCGATGCGGCCGGCACGGTCGTGGCTCTCCGCTGACGAGGGCCGCCCGAGATAGGATCCTATTCCGGGCGCTCTGCTGAAGATCGAACCCTGCACAAGGGGGCGGCCGTTTCACCGCCTGCCCCAAGAATGCCCATGAGGGATCTTCTAATAGCCCATGAGAGCACTCTGAGGAGAAACCTCAATGGGCGGCTTCCTTCTGAACCTGACGCCTGCGGATCGGGCCATCATCGGCATCATCGTCCTCGTGCCGCTCCTCATGATCTTCGCCATTCACTCGATCCGCAGAGAGGTGCGAGATGCCGGGCGCATCAAGGCGAAATCGGTCAAGCTCAAGACGAGCCGAGAGCAGCGCCGGAAGTGGCGGCAGGAGAGCCTCTCCAAGGACATCCTGAATCTGCTGGACGATGTTGAGACCCTTCTCAAGGTCACCCATGCCGACGAACTGGCCGTTCGGCAGGAGCACAGGGAAGCCTTGCGTCTGTCCTGGCTGAGCTATCATGTTCCAGTCCGCACCGCACTTTTAGGCAGCGTGCTGCTTGCCGGGGTGCTTTCGGCGATCTTCGTGATCCTCGCTCAAGGACCTTCCAATCCTATCCCTTGAAGGATGTATTACGTGCTGCGCCTTTCGATCAGCACATGACCCGTGTCGACGATGCTCTGCACCCCCTCCGGACGATTGTCATGGATGCTGTTCAGGATGAGGCGGGCAACCTCCCTTCCGATGAGATCTCCCGAGGGGCGTATGGTCGTCAGGGACGGAACACAGGATGCGCTGAAATCCAAGTCTCCGAAGCCGACTACTGCAATGTCGTTCGGAATGGCGATCTTCTGACGCTGACACTCGAACAGGACGCCGAGGGCGATCAGGTCGTTCGAGCAGGCAATGCCGTTGAGGTCCGGGATCTGCTGGAGCGCCCGATTCAGCAGGAGCGCGCCGGTCTCCACCGTTGCGGCGCCTGGGTGGCTGATGATCTCGCAGGGGCTCGCACCACTGGCCCGAGCGGCATCCTGAAACCCCTTCGCGCGCTGGGCGGCCCGATGATCCTCCTGCATGCGCGCCCCGAGGAAGGCCAGCGTGCGGCGGCCTTTCGACAGCAGATGCCGCGCGGCCGAGGCGCCTACCTGCGGATGGGAGAAGCCGACCGCCATGTCGATCGGCGCGCCCCCAAGTTCCCACATCTCAACCACCGGAACGCCGCTCGCCTCCAGGAGCTTGCGCGTGGTTGGGCTGTGGGAAAGCCCGGTCAGAACGACCGCTGCGGGAGCCCAGGACAGGGCGGTGCGAACGAGGGCTTCTTCCTGATCTTCCCCATATTCACTGTGACCGAGAAGAACCTGGAAACCCTCGGCAACGAGCTCGGCCTGGAGGGTCGACACCGTCTCTGCGAAGAAGGCGTTGCGGATGGACGGCACGATGATGCTGACGACCTTGGACGAGGCCGCCGCAAGACCTCCCGCGACCAAGTTGGGCACGTAGCCGAGGCTGCTGATGGCTTTGGCGATCTCCTGTCCGGCGGAGGTCGAGACGGCCTCCGGCTTGCGAAGGTAGAGGGAAACGGTGGAGGGCGAGACCTGGGCGAGCTTTGCAACGTCCATCATGGTGACGCGCTGCATCTTGCGACGTTTCCGTGTCCCCCTGCCGTCTGCAGTGTTGCTGTCGCCGTCCACAAAATTCCCCAATTTTTAGCAGCGCTACGATTTGTTGGCTAAGGTCTTATAGCATTCGTTCGCCTGTGGGTGAACGGACAATTCCTCCTCTACAATGTTATCCGAAAGTCTAATAGAGCTGAACTTGATCACGATTGCATCAAAAAATCGTAGCGCTATGATAGAGAAATGCACTAAGCGGTCATTTGGCTCTCGCGTTGGAAGATTGAGCCGAGGCGCGTGATGTACCGCCGTCCAGCAAAACCAACTAAGGAGGGAGCATGTCGTCTGTCAGCTTCCGTAGGCTTGAGAAGAATTACGGGTCCCTTCGCATCGTGAAGGGCATCGATCTTGAGATCGCCGATCGAGAGTTCGTGGTTCTCGTCGGCCCCTCTGGCTGCGGAAAATCGACGACCTTGCGCATGCTTGCCGGCCTTGAGAGCATCAGCGGCGGCGAAATCCGCATCGGCGAGAAGGTGGTGAACAAGCTGCCTCCGCGCGAGCGCGACATCGCCATGGTCTTCCAGGACTATGCGCTCTACCCCCACAAGACAGTCTATGAGAACATGGCCTTCAGCCTGAAGGTGAGGGGAGTCGCGGAAGCCGAGACCAGGGCTCGCATCGCGCAGGCGGCCGACATGCTGGGCATCGGGCAGCTTCTCGAGCGCAAGCCGAGCCAGCTTTCGGGCGGCCAGCGCCAGCGCGTTGCCATGGGCCGCGCCATCGTGCGCCGCCCGCAGGTGTTCCTCTTCGACGAGCCGCTCTCCAACCTCGACGCCAAGCTGCGTGGCCAGGTGCGCACGGAGATCAAGCGCCTCCACCAGGCAGTCGGCACCACCATCATCTACGTGACCCACGATCAGGTGGAGGCCATGACCTTGGCCGACCGCATCGTGATCCTGAAAGGCGGCGAGATCGAGCAGGTCGGCACGCCCGACCAGGTCTACAACAACCCGGCCAGCGTCTTTGTCGGTGGGTTCATCGGCTCGCCGGCCATGAACTTCGCCAAGGGCACGATCCGCGGCGGCGAGATCCTGCTCGACAGCGGAGCAACGATCCCGCTGCACGATCGCAGCGCCGGCAAGGCTGGCGGGCTCGACGGGCGTGACGTCACGGTTGGGATTCGGCCCGAGCATTTCGTTCCGGCAGGGGAGGGGCATGCCCTCGCCGGCCGCGTTCAGGTCGTCGAGCCGCTGGGCTCCGATACGCTGATCCATTTCGCCCTTGGCTCATCCACACTCACGGCGCGCGTCGCGCCGGAAATGCGCCCGAGCCCAGGCGAATCCCTGTCGATCGGTGTCGATCCGTCCCGGATACACCTGTTCGATGCGGCAACCGAGCGGGCGCTCGTCTGACCGACCCGCTGCAACAAGAAGGTGGCGGCAGGAACTGCCATCCATAAACGTCCACGGAGGATATGATGACTTTGAACAAATCCATGACCCTGCTGCTCGCCGGTGCAGCTTTGACCCTGTCGGCATCGGCCGCCATGGCGCAGCAGACAAATCTTCGGGTTTTCGTCTCCAGCCAGCACCGCCCCGATGTCTGGCGCAAGGCATTCGACATGTACGAGGCCAAGAACCCGAACGTGAAGATCGCCATCGAGACCGGTGGAAATACCTCCGAGGCGCAGGCGCAATATCTCAACACCGTCATGACCGCGAAGGATGCATCGCTCGACGTCATGATCCTCGACGTGATCCGCCCAGCGCAGTACGCGGCAGCCGGCTGGACGGTGCCTTTCAACGAGGTGCTCGGCAACGATGCCGCTGCCGCCATGAAGCGCTACCTCCCGGCCTATGCCGAGGCGAACACCGTGGACGGCAAGGTCGTGGCTCTGCCGGCCTTCGCTGACGCCATGTTCCTCTACTACCGCAAGGACCTGCTCGAGAAGCACGGCGTCCAGCCGCCTCAGACCTGGGATGAGCTGGCAGCGGCCGCCAAGAAGATCACCGATGCTGAGAAGGATGCGAATCTCCAGGGCCTCTCCTTCCAAGGCAAGGCGATCGAAGGTGCCGTCTGCACGTTCCTCCTGCCGTACTGGAGCATGGGCAAGCAGCTCGTCTCCAATGGTAAGCTGGACTTCGACAAGGATGCCGCCGTGAAGTCCCTTGCCATGTGGAAGGGCTTCGTGGACCAAGGCGTCGCGAAGAAGAACATCGCCGAGGTTGCGACCGACGATACCCGCAAGGAATTCCAGGCCGGCAACGTGCTCTTCGCCGTCAACTGGTCCTATGCATGGGGTCAGTTTCAAGGTGCCGAATCCGCCGTGAAGGACAAGGTCGGCGTTGTGAAGCTTCCCGCGGTGAATGGCGGCCAGCCGGCCTCCTGCCTCGGCGGCTGGGAGTGGGGCGTATCCGCCTATTCCAAGAACAAGACCGAGGCGCAGAAGTTCGTGCAGTACGTCTCAAGCCCCGAGATCTCGGAGTTCATGGCGATCAACGCCGCTCTGCTTCCGCAATTCCCCGAGGTCTACACGGATGCGGATGTGACGAAGGCCGTTCCGTGGTTTGCCAATGCACGCCCCGTGGTGGAAACCGCAAAGGCGCGTCCCGTGACGCCGCGCTACAACGAGGTGAGCGAGATCATTCGCACCACCGTGAACGCCGTGCTGGCCGGCCAATCGACCCCTGAGCAGGGCGCCGACCAAATGGAAGGCCGCCTGCGCCGCGTGCTGCGCTAAGCATCGCCTTCGCTTCCTTACCGGACAGGCGCCCACCGGCGCCTGTTCTCGAAAAGCCGAACAGGCAGGACCCCGACGATGGCATCGGTCAGCGAAACAAGCGTCATCACGGCGCAGAACGAAGGCTCCACGAAGTGGTGGGTTCGCTTCCTCGATCCGAGCGAGCGCACCCTTGCCGTGCTTCTGCTGCTTCCCGCAGCTCTGCTGCTCGCGCTCATCATCGTCTACCCGGTCTGCCGCCTGGTCTGGACGAGCTTTCAGAACCTGTCGCTGACGTCGGGCCTGCCGGCTTCCTTCGCAGGGGTCGAGAACTATACCCTGATGCTTGACGATCCCGTGTTCTGGGAAACCGCCTGGAACACCGTTCTCATCACCCTTATTACGGTTCCCGGCGCCCTGCTGGTCGGCATGGGCCTCGCCCTCATGGCGAACCTGCCGTTCAAGACCAAGTGGCC
>JALYFY010000289.1 GCA_030777385.1 Pseudomonadota bacterium
TCGCCCCATCACGGCCACGCTTGTGCGCCAGATCGCCGGGATGGGCGGCGATGTCTCGGCCTTCGTGCCGGGGCTTGTCGCCGAGCGCCTAAAGGCCAAATTCAAGCGGCCATAAAGTTTCACCCCCTCAAAAGGAGACCTACACCCATGAAGCGTTTGCTCGCAGCCGGAGCGCTTGTGCTCGCCGGCCTCGTTCCAGCCTCTGCCCAGCAGGGCAACGATCCGCAGAATACCGTTCTCCTAGATACCAAGGACGGCCGCATCACGATCCGCCTGCGCCCGGATCTGGCTCCCAAGCACGTGGAGCAGATCAAGACCCTGACGAAGCAAGGCTTTTACAACGGCATCGTCTTCCATCGGGTGATCGACGGCTTCATGGCCCAGACGGGCGATCCGACAGGCACCGGCACGGGCAAATCCAGCCTTCCCAACATCCCGGCCGAGTTCACCAAGACCCAGTACAAGCGCGGCTCCGTCGGCATGGCCCGTTCCCAGAGCCCCGATTCCGCCAACAGCCAGTTCTTCATCTGCTACGAGGGCTGCGGCCCGCTGACCGGCCAGTACACCATCTTCGGTGAGGTGGTGTCCGGCATGGAGGTGGTCGACAAGATCAAGAAGGGGGATGCGGCCGCCAACGGCATGGTGTCGAACCCCGACAAGATCGTGAAGATGCAGCTCGCGGCTGACGCAAAGTAATGCGTCTTGGGCGCAGAACGGGGGCGTGGCGCTGTGCCGTCGCGCTTCTGCTCGTGGGCGCGGCGGCGTCTCCGCTGGCCGCGCAAGGCCTGCTGCCCTTCGACGATCCGGATGAGCGGCAGCGCCGGTTCGAGCGCCCTCCGCCGCTTCCCGAGGGCCTCCGGGGAACCGTGCGGCCGCGGGCCGATGCACTGCGGGTCGAGCGGATCGACCGCATTGCCCAGATCTTCCAGGCGATCCAAGCCTGCTGGCGTCCACCCGCCGGCAGCGGCTTCTCGGGCCAGGAGATCACCTTACGCCTCAGCTTCAAGCGCAACGGCGAGGTTCTGGGCCAGCCGCGCATCACCTATTACAAGGCAGGCACCGAGGTCGATCAGCGCGAGCCGTTCACCCGTGCCGTGCGCGAGGCTTTCGAGCGCTGTACGCCGCTTCCCTTTACGGAAAGCTTCGGACGTGCCATTGCCGGGCGCATCTTCGCCTTTCGTTTTGTCGACGCCCGGCCTATGTGAGCGGGCAGGCGGCCGATTTCAGCCGAACAGAGCCAACACAGGAGACTTCGATGGCAGATCCGGAAAACACCCTCATCCTGGAAACCACCAAGGGCCGCGTGGTCATCGAGCTGCGCCCCGATCTCGCACCGGGTCACGTGGAGCGGATCAAGACCTTGGCCCGCAAGGGCTTCTATGACGGCGTCGTATTCCATCGGGTGATCGACGGCTTCATGGCGCAGACCGGCGACCCGACCGGCACCGGCACCGGCGGCTCCGATCTGCCGGATCTGAAGGCCGAGTTCAACGCCGAGCCGCATGTGCGCGGCACCTGCTCCATGGCGCGCACCAATGCGCCGCACTCCGCGAACTCGCAGTTCTTCATCTGCTTCGACGATGCCCGCTTCCTCGACAAGCAGTACACCGTGTGGGGCAAGGTGACCGAGGGCATGGAGAACGTGGACAAGATCAAGCGCGGCGAGCCCGTGCGCGATCCCGACAGCATCGTCTCCATGAAGGTCGCGGCGGACGCGGCTTAAAACACCATTAGGCGTCATCCCGGGGCCGCATCGCGGAACCCGGGATCGTCCGCCGCATAAGACGCCATTATTGTCACACGATCCCGGATCGCCTTCAGCCTCCGGGATGACATCCAGAAATTTTCATGCGCGTCGATCTGTTCGATTTCGAGCTGCCTGAAACCAGCATCGCGCTCCGCCCCGTGGAGCCGCGCGATGCTGCGCGCATGCTCGTGGTTCGGCCGGAGCAAGGCCCCGAGGACCGTATCGTCCGCGATCTGCCCGACCTGCTGCAACCCGGCGACGTGCTGGTGCTCAACGACACCAAGGTTATCCCATCGCG
>JALYFY010000290.1 GCA_030777385.1 Pseudomonadota bacterium
CTCCTCGGCAATGCCATCCCGCACCGCATCGAGCCAAGTCTTCTCGACAGCCGGGCGATTGGGAGGCGGGGCTGCGAGAGCTTCCCAGGGATTGATGGGATCGGCGAAGACGTGCAGCGCGTAAGTGCTCGGCTCCGGCTCCGGGGACCGGCGTGCAAACTCGACCGCAGCCTCGACCGCATTGTCGACGTCCTTGTCGATCGCGTCGAGTTCCTGTCCGGTGACAATGGCGTAGTCCTCCAAGAGCCGACGCTTGAACGTCTGAACCGGACATCGCTTGGCCCAGGCATCCACTTCTTCCTGTTTCCGGTAGGTGCCTGTGACGGGGTCGCCCTCGTGGTGGCCTACGGTGCGATAGGTCCTTGCCTCGATCAGGGTCGGGCCGTCTCCCCTGCGGGCCCGCTCCACGGCCTCCCGGGTCGCCTGCCAGACCGCCACCACGTCGTTCCCGTCCACAGCAACGCCCGGAATGCCGTAGGCTGCGGCGCGGCTCGCGATGTCAGGGTTGAGGGTGACCGACGAAAGGGGAGTGGCCGTCGCGTAAAGATTGTTCTCGCACACCAGAACCACAGGCGCGTGCTGCACGCCGGCGAAGTTCAAGCCTTCATGGAAGGCCGCATGGTTGGAGGCTCCGTCACCAAAGAAAGCCACCGAAACCCCGTCGGTGCGCCGGTGCTTGGCGCTGATCGCGGCGCCGACCGCCGAGGGAATGCCGCCGCCCACCAGCCCATTGGTCCCGAAAAGCCCGACGGCCGGATCGTAGAGGTGCATGGTGCCGCCGCGACCGCCGCAACAGCCGTCGTGCTTGCCATAGAGTTCCGCCATGAGGATGCGGGGATCCATGCCTTTCGCCAAGGCATGGCCGTGGCCGCGATGGGTGGACGTCACCCAATCGGCTTGCTTCAGATGGGCGCAGACTCCCGTGGCGGTTGCCTCCTGGCCGATATAGAGATGGAGAAAGCCCGGCGTTTCCCCGGTTCGGCAGGCCACCTGGGCCGCAAGCTCGAACTTCCTCAGGAGAACCATGGTGCGGTAGAGACCGATCATCGCCTCTGCGGTCAGACCTGCGGGAAGCGCGATGCGGTTGCTGAGTTTGCCGGCAGGCATCTCGTGCTGCTGCAATCCTGCCATGGCTCAAAAATCCCGCGCGAATCCGGCGGTCCAGCCGCCGTCGATGGTCAGGATGTGTCCCGTGATGTACGAGCTTTCCGGCGCAGCGAGGAACAAGGCGCCGTTCGCGATCTCTTGCGTCGAGGCAGGGCGGCCCAGGGGGATATGGGACAGGAGCCGCGCATGCAGATCCAGTTCCTCGCTTTTGGCGTCGCCGATCCAGCGCTCCCATCCCTCGGTCGCGGTCGAACCCGGCGCGATGCCGTTGACCAGGATGCCATGGGAGGCCAGTTCGAGCGCCATCGAGCGGGTCAGGTTGACCACGCCGGCCTTGGCGGCCACGTAGGAGCTTTGCAGCCGCATGGGCACGAGGCCGAGCACGGACGCGATGTTGATGATCCGCCCGCGGCGCTGCGCCTTCATATGCGGGGCAACGGCGCGGGTGACGCGAAAAACCCCGGTCAGGTCGATGCGGAGCAGCTCTTCCCACGCATCGACCGGAAACTCGTCGATTGTCCTGCGGTCGGCAGCCTTCACGCCGATGCCGGCGTTGTTGACCAGGATGTCGACCCGGCCCGCCGCAGCAACGGCCTTAGCGACCGTCGCGTCGATCTGGGCGCCATCCGACACATCCATGGCAAATGAGAGATGCTCGTCGCCAGAGGTCTCCGCCTTGCGGGCGGCCTCCGCGACGCGGTCGCTGTGGAGGTCCGTATAGATGATCCGGGCGCCGTTGCGCGCCAGGGTATCGGCAATGGAGCGTCCAATGCCTTGCGCCGCGCCCGTCACGAGCGCGACCTGCCCGTGGAGGTCGACCTGCATGGCGTTTCCCTTTGGGCACCCCGGCTTTGCACTGGGTTATGCCGTCAACTTGTTATATCAACCTCGGAGCCCTGAATTGTCAAGGAGATCGTGGCGAAGCCACAAGCCGGGTGGAGAGCCGTCCCTCTGACGCGAGGGCGCGGCTGTAGGCAATTTCGATCGGGGCCCCGCTTGCATCCCAGTACTGGAGCTGGGAGACCAAAAGGGCCGCTCCGGTCCTGCAATGCAGATCGCACGCATCATCGTCAGAGGCGAGTTCCGCCCATACGGTCAAGCGA
>JALYFY010000291.1 GCA_030777385.1 Pseudomonadota bacterium
TGCGGGCTGCCATGGGTGTGGCCGTGTTCTCGGGCATGATCGGCGTGACGGCATTCGGTCTGTTCTTCACACCGGTCTTCTATGTCCTGGTCCGTCGATTGGCGGGGAATCGCCGCCTTCAACATCAACCTGATCAGACGGCCTCGGATGCTGTCACAAATCTGCATCCTGTGAAGGACTTGGTGAGCTGAACGAGTGCGAGGGCGCTGTCTCAGGCAGCCCCTCGATCACTCCAGTCAAACGAATGAGGCGCTTTTGGAAAGTCTCCGACTGGTTGCCGCTTGCGCACCATCTCTCGCCATTGGCTTTCTTTCAGAAGATGTGAGGGCGGAGGAAGGTTACCAGGTCACGAACGAGGTGGTTCTGATAGACGTGCGCGTCTCGCCCGCTAAGGGAGAAAATCGGGCGCAGATTATGTTCCAGCTGGAAAATCGGAGCACGGAACGAATTTCGTTCGGAGGGATGACGGTCGCTGATGCCGGTCGTTCTCGGATTGTTGCATCGCTCGGTAACGGGACGACCACGACCTTGGACACAATCCCTGTGGCCCCAGGTGAGGTCCTCTCAATGGGCGGAGAGGTGCTTTGGATCGAGGTTGACGGGCTCACCGGGGCCTTCCACCGGATCTAACAATCGACGCGACAGTAAACCTTGGAGTTGCCGTCATTCCGATCAGCCTGACGGTCGAAGGGACAAAGAAACTTTCGAACTGATGAACGGGGAACGATCCAGATTTCAGCGGGGCACAGTTGGCCAACTTCGCATGGCGACATCAACCACTCGTTGGAGTTCCTCGCGCGAGGCGCCCGATGCTGCCCTGACCGCCATCCCCAGGCCGATCGACACGACGTAGCGGGCCCAGTCGGCGGGATCCTCATCACTGGGGAAATCGTCGCAGGCGCGGGCCGTCTCCAAGCGATCACGCAGATTGTTCTCGTTGACTATCCGACGGGCGATGAGCTCTTCGCGGATAGGCTCGCTCGCCTCGCTGCAGGCCACAGCCCCATTCACCCCAAGACAGCCGGGAGGGCTCAAGGGATCGGTCAGGACATTGATATAGCCACGCAGGAGCCGCTCGACCGCTTCACGTGCCGTCGGCGCCTGAAGGGCCGCGTGCGCGAAGCACAGGTGCTGGCGCTCATAGAGGTCGAGCGTCCGTCGGAAGAGATCTTCCTTGTTGCCGAACGCCGCATAGAGACTAGGACGCGTGATGCCCATTGCTTCCGTCAGGTCGGAGATGGAGGTGCCCTCGTAGCCTCGACGTCGAAAGACCTGAAGTGCGGTTTGCAACGCCTCGTCAGGGTCGAATTCGCGATGGCGGCCCATGGTTCTCCACATCCTCCTGCCAGTACAATAGGTAAATCTCGGACAGCGCGGCTGTATATCATACTAGTCGGTATGATAAACGTTTCTAGGGAGATTTCAAGATCTTATCCCAATGAGTTTCGGATGACTCCTTCAGGTGCGGCGGCAGAATGTCAGGCTGAGGATTGCATGAGCGCTGCGCGAGAAGTCAGGGATTTCCCGCTATGGTTTACGAGAATATTTGCTGGCAGTTGTGGATCGGGCAGATCGCCAGCCGAAGACTACTAAGCCGAGGTCAACACGATTGAACAGGGAAAATGGACAACGTGGAGACTTGGGCGGCATCTCTTCTCTTGAGAGGCTAACGGAATGGGATTCGCTTGAGAGGCCTGAAGGTCGCCTTCTGGCACATCCGGGAAGTACGCCAAGTGTCGGCTTTGTGGAGATATAGTGGACATTCCGGAAAGCCAGGGGTCCTCGCTGAGTGACCCAAAGGAGACCTTTGTCACTTACACAAGGTGACCAGACGGCCGCGCAGGCAGCGGAGGTCATCGTCCGACTAGCGGCTCCGGGGGAAGTCGGACCAGCTGCCTGCTTTTTCTTCGATGAAGGGCAGGTGCCGTGACATGGGTAGCAAAGCCAGAGTCCGCGCCGCATCGCCTTTTCTCCGATGGGCGAAGTTGAGACCAGAGCACATGACACGATCGATGTGGTATCGCTTCCACTTCTAAGGAAGCGATACCTAGCTTGCCCTGTTCAGATGACCTGTCCGCCAGAGACTTCAATCCTCTGGGCATTGATCCAGCGGTTGTCTCCCGTCAGCAGGCTGGCGATCATCGGCCCAATGTCGTCCGGAACGCCCACCCGGCCGAGCGCGGTCATGGCGGCAAAGGTCTGGTTCAGGTCCGACATATCGCGAACGGCCCCGCCCAAGAAGTCGGTCTCAATCGCGCCGGGAGCGACCGTATTCACAGCAATGCCGCGCTTGCCTAACTCCTTCGCCATGTACACACTCAGCACCTCAACCGCGCCCTTCACCGCCGCATAGGCCGAGAAGCCGGGGAATGAGATGCGGGTCAGACCCGAGGACAGGTTCACAATCCGGCCGCCGTCTGCGATAAGCGGCAACAGGGTTTGGGTGAGGAAGAATACGCCTTTGAAGTGCACATTCACCAGTTTGTCGAACTGGGTTTCAGTGGTCTCCTCAATCGCGGCCATCTCACCATGACCCGCATTGTTCACGAGATGATCGAAGGTGTCGCGCTGCCATGTCTCACGTAGCACCGCCCGCACCCGCTCGATAAAGAGCGGGAACCCCGCGACGTCACTGACATCAAGCTGCACGGCGACTGCCCTGCGATCCAAGGCCTTGATGTCCGCGACGACCGCCTGTGCATCGTCCTCGCGGTTCTGATAGGTGACGATGACATCGCTTCCATGCCGGGCAATGCTGAGGGCGGTGTTTCGGCCGAGGCCCCGGCTTGCACCGGTCACGATGGCAATCTTGGTCATGTTCCATCTCCTTGATTGGGATGACCGGACTATCGGCTGGAGCGGGAGGAGGATGTTGCCGGAACCTCTGCTTTCTTTGCCTAATCCTCCAAATAGGATTGCCGCCTCGACGGAGCCTGAATTAGAATCGGCTCATGACAGAATCCTTCCTCACCTTGGTTCGCCGTCATGCGGAGACGCACGCCGATCCCTCCGGCATAGCACCAACGCCCATCCCCGGCTTGACCATCATTCGGGCAACTCGGCGGAGCGAGCTCGACTATGCGATTTCCCGGCCGCTCGTCTGTCTTGTGGCCCAAGGCAGCAAGCAGGTGACGATGGGAAGCCAGTCGTTCAGCTTCGGTGCAGGGGATACGCTGTTGATCACGGCCGACGTTCCGACGGTGAGCCAGATCACCCAGGCCAGTGCAGGCGAGCCCTATCTGTCCTTGGTGATGGATCTCGATCTGACGGTGATCGCCGAGCTGGCGACTGAGATGCAGGCGGTTCAGGAGACCAATCATGCCCCAATCAGGATTGAGCCAACGGACGATGAGGTCGCTGACGCCGCTTTGCGGCTGATGCGCCTGCTCAAGCGCCCCTCCTCGCGTCCCGTGCTGCAGGCGCAGCTTGTGCGGGAATTGCACTATTGGCTGCTGGCCGGTCGGCACGGATCGGCGATCCGTCGCCTGGGGTTACCTGGAGGACAGGTGCAGCGTGTGGCTCGTGCCATTGCGCTGCTCAGGGCTGAGTATGCACGCCGGCTCCCGGTCGAGCATCTTGCCGCAGCTGCGGGGATGAGCCCATCATCCTTCCATGAGCATTTCCGCGCTGTGACGTCTCTGACGCCCCTGCAATTCCAGAAGCAGTTACGTTTGATCGAGGCCCGGCGCCTGATGTTGGCTGAAGGTGCGAGCTCAAGCCGCGCCGCCTACTCGGTCGGTTATGAGAGTGTGCAGCAGTTCACGCGCGAGTATGGGAGGATGTTCGGCCTGCCACCCGTACGGGACGTGGAAGCAGCGAAAGACAGGCTGCAAGCGGTTGCCTGAAGGCGTCAACGACATTGGATTGAGGCGAGCTCACTTACAGCGAATGGTTCGTTGATGGCACGGCTGAGACCAAAGCCTAGGAACAGCAATCCTCGCGAAAACGGACCATTCCCAGAGGCCTCGGATTTCATTGCCTGACCCGACGCTGACTCTAGCTGATCCGAGGCACGTGGCTTTGGTACAGCACAATCCCCGCGGTTCACTCGGCGCCACCGCCCGAAGCGTACGTGACCTATCCACATCGAGCGTCACTGAGAACGGTCTGAGCCATTCAAACGCGCGAACCGGCCAGGCGAGCAGCCGAGGCGCTTGCGAAACGCTGTGCTGAACGCGCTGGCGGACTCATACCCTATCTCATCCGCGATACGGTCGAGTGTCTTCGCACCTCGTGTGAGCGCATCCTTGGCTAACGCCATCCGCCACCGAGACACATATTCAATCGGCCCGCACCCCAGAGTGTCCCCAAACCGAGATGCGAAGGCCGACCGGGACATGCCTGCCATCTTGGCCAGTTCAAGGACCGTCCACCCCGCTCGGACGTCGGCGTGTACCGCGCGCAGAACGCGCGCCAAAGCTGGATCATGCATGCCATTGAGCAGACCCGAGGGTATGGCATTTGGGTTAATGCTGCGCCAGCGGAGCGCTTCCACAAGCAAGACCTCCAGCAGCCGCTGCAAAACCATCTCCTTGCCTGGGTCTTGGGATGCGCATTCATCCGCAATCAGCCGGATGACACGACCGAGCTTGCCTGTGCGCCCCTCGGAGGCACGGATGTGGATGATGTCTGGCAGAAGGGCGAGCATGAGAGGTGCATTGACCTGCTCTATACGGAATGTCCCGCCGAGGGAGACGAAGTCAGGTGCACCGTCCTGATCCCCATGTTGAACAGCAGTGCTCACCGGCTCCCCTGGCTCGCACTCAATTCCCGGGTGGCTGTACATTGAGAAGGCTGGGGTGGAAGGCACCAGCAAGAAGTCGCCCTCTTGGATCTTCACAGGCTCCTTACCCTCAAAGGCAACCCAGCAATCCCCCTGCAGGATGAGGGTAAAGCCGGGGGCATTGTGAGCCGCATAGCGAACACCCCAGCGCCCACGGCCTGTGATGGGCTTTGAGACTGCAGTGCTTGGGCGGAGCAGGGCAATGATGTCGCTGAGGGGATCCACTTTGGACGATCTATAATCTTTTAAGGACGTACGATTATGGATCATCCGATACCCGATGTCTAGGTTGTGTCCATCGAAACGATGGAGAACCCACATGCCAAAATCAATTCTCATCACCGGCACATCTTCCGGCTACGGCAAGGCAGCGGCCGAGTTCTTTCTCGCTCACGGCTGGAACGTGGTCGCGACGATGCGGCGGCCTGATCCAAGTGTGTTTGCTAATGGCTGGGAAAGACTGAGGGTCCTGGCGCTCGATGTCACGAATGAGCAGAGCATCGTCACCGCGATTGACGTTACTGTGGGCGAGTTCGGTGCAATCGACGTCTGGGTGAACAATGCCGGTATCGGCCTTGCATCCGTTGTTGAAGCAACGCCAGACCACACGATCCGGGAGGTCTTCGAGACCAATACGTTCGGCGTGATTGCAGCTTGTCGTGCCATCATCCCTCAGATGCGCAAGCAGGGGCATGGCGTGATCGTGAACGTGACGTCGAGCGTCACGGTCGGCGTGATGCCGCTGGTTGCTGTCTACGCCGCCAGTAAGTGCGCCGTTGAGGGTTTTACCGAGTCACTCTCATATGAACTGGACGAGTTCAATATCAAGGCACGCCTGGTCGAGCCTGGTTACGCGCCGACAACCAACTTCAGTGCCAATGGCGGCGCCCGGATGCAGGGCCTGATCCCGGATGAATACTGCGATTTCGCTCAGGCCTGCTTCTCGCGCTTTGGCAATTATCCCACTGCCTTTTGCACCGAAGCAGAGGTTGCAGACGCCGTCTATGCCGCCGCCACGGACGAAGAGTTCAAAATTCGCTACCCCGCTGGGATGGATACGAGACTTCTCGCAGATCTGCGGTGGAGCACATCAGAGGAGCAGTATCAGCAAAGAATACGCGAGATGTTCGGTCCGAGCCGATTGTGATTTCCCCTAGCCGGACATGATCCGTGTTGTCTAGCAAAGGCTTAACCGCGTCACACTCAGGGGCGTGGCAGCCGAACCCGCCAAAAGCCCTAATCGTTTGGAACATCCAGACTGTTCTGGCCTCGCACATCTTGGTGCAAGTATGGGAGTGCCCGGCCAGACTGGCTCATGTGACTTGGCCCGGAGCTCGCCGGATGCCGCAATTTCCGATGGCCGCCTGGTCAGTGAGTGGCTGACTGAATACACGGCACCACACCGCTTCGCCTATTGGCGGAGCGGCTTCCCCAATACGCCGCATCATCTGGCCGAACGGCTTTGGGTCGCCCGGGACCGTCATGCCGGATGGATTGAAATTATCCTGCCAATCCAACTCGACACTACGCAGCGATATGCGATCCAGCGGCGGTTAACGGCATCGATTGGATGGGTGAACGAAATCAATGGAGCGACGAGTAAAGAAGCCCGGCTGCTCCCATCGGTACGAGTTCAGGTTGCACAATCTCTGATGTCGGCGAACCTACCTGCAGGGTTAGACCGCCGGACGCTTGGATATCTCACGCGCCATCTTCAAGAATGCCTTCATTCCAGCCGATAGATGACGTCGCCCGGGATAGTAGAGACATAGACCTGGATATGAAGGCGTCCAATCCTCTAAGACCCGGACTAGGCGCCCCGCCTCGATGTCTGGCAGAATTTCCTGTTCCATGGTGTAGCCCACGCCCGTCCCCTCAAGCACTGCTGCCCTTACCAAGCTTGCCTCATCGAGCGTGATCGGTCCTCGCACATCGATCTGCACCGGTTCGCCGTCTTTCTCAAACCGCCACTGGTATACGGAGCCGTCAGGCAAGCGAATCCGAATGCACCTGTGATTGAGAAGATCCAGAGGAACGACCGGCCTCCCATGCTGCTCGAAATACTCAGGAGACCCCACTACAGCATGTCGTTGTGGCCAGCCGAGCGAGACTGCAATCATGTCACTTGGTACGAGGCCGGCAACCCTGACGCCGAGATCGAAGCCGTCCCTAACGATGTCGACCATCCTTCCGTCAGTCACTAAATCGACATTCATATCCGGATGCCGGTGCAGGAACTCGAGTACCAACGGGGAAATAATAGCGCGCGCCGCAAAGGGCGCGGCATTGATCCGTATCGTTCCCGAAGGGGTCTCGCGCTGGGAGCGAACCGCTTCCAGCGCGACGTAAATATTCTGGAGCGACGGTGCAACCTGCTCGACAAAAAGCTTTCCTGCATCCGTGAGGGAGACGCTGCGGGTGGTTCGATTGAAGAGACGTACGCCGAGGCCCGCCTCGAGCTTTGCTATTGTATGGCTCAACGCAGTGCTGGACGTCCCTAGATCAATAGCGGCTGCTCGAAACGTCCCACGCCGTGCAATGGCGATGACCGACTCCAAATCTCTCAAACCCGCCTGTTCCATTGTCCCGATATGTTCATTTCCACATACCGCTTTGTCCCACTTATCTGCGCAATCGTCGAGCGCTAATTAGCAGTCATGATTAAGCTGATAGGGAGAAACCTATGAACATGCCGGATGTGGTGAAGGCGTTCTTCGAGGCCGATCGCCGAAACGATGCGGATACAGTAGCTACAACTTTTGCCGTCGACGCCGTGGTCGTGGATGAAGGCGCCTTCCATCAAGGTGGTGCCGCCATTCGAGACTGGTGGGCGCAAGCGAAACGCAAGACCCAGTATGTTGCTGAACCTTTGGATGCCACGGTCAACGGTAATCAATCGTTCGTTCGAGCCAAGGTCAGCGGCCGGTTTCCGGGGAGCCCTGTTACGCTCAGCTACACCTTCGCCATCACAAACGACAAGATTGCCAAAGTGGAGATCCGGTGATGACCGACTTTCTCAATCTGGCTGGCAAGCGCGCACTCATCACGGCAGGAAGCAGGGGCGCTGGGGCAGCGACCGTTGGCCTGTTTCGGGAACTCGGCGTGCGGGTGCTAACGACGGCTCGGGCGCGACCGGACAACCTGCCAGAAGACTTGTTCGTTGAAGCCGACCTGACCACCGAGGAGGGATGCAGGACCGTCGCAGACGCCACCCATCAACGCCTTGGCGGCGTCGATATTATTGTTCATATGCTGGGCGGCTCGTCTGCGGCCGGAGGTGGTTTTTCAGCGCTCACTGATGCCGAGTGGTGCAAGGAGTTGTCTCTTAACCTTTTCCCCGCTGTTCGGCTGGACCGGCATCTGGTCCCGCACATGGTCTCTCGGGGAAGCGGCGTGGTCATACATGTCACTTCCATTCAGAATGTGCTGCCACTTCCGGAATCGACAACGGCCTATGCTGCAGCCAAGGCTGCGCTTTCTACCTACAGCAAGGCAATGTCAAAGGAGGTATCTCCCAGAGGTGTACGGGTGGTTCGGGTGTCACCGGGCTGGATCGCGACGGAATCATCCATCCATCTCGCCGAGCGCCTGGCGAAACAGGCGGGGACCGATCTTGAGGGTGGCAAGAAGATCATCATGGACGGGTTGGGCGGAATACCGATCGGACGCCCAGCTGAACCGGCCGAAGTCGCAAGCCTGATCGCATTCCTGGCCTCTGAACGCGCCGCTTCGATCACCGGCACCGAGTACACCATCGATGGGGGTACGGTGCCTACCGTGTAAAGGATGGACGCCGTTCTACACTCAGGCGGGAGCGTCCCATCCTCCAATCTGGGAATAGATCGCGTTACGGAGATGGCGCACGTCGCGGTTTAGAGCCGCTAGCCTCTGCGGCGTTTCGGCCGAGGCTGCAAGCAAGGCGTCACTGAGGCAGCCAGCCTTGTGCTGCAGCGCGCGGCCTTCTTCGGTCAGAGCTATCACAACCTGTCGCTCATTACTCAGATCTCGGGTCCGGCGCAGGAGGCCAGAAGCCTCAAGGCGCTTCAAGAGCGGCGTCAGGGTGCTGGACTCCAAGGCAAGGGCGCGGGCAATCGCGCCCACGGTCTGCTCGTCCTTACTCCACAACACGTTGAGCACGAGGTACTGCGGATAGGTCAGGCCCAGCCCGTCGAGTAGGGGTTTGTAGGCACGCTGAATCGCGATCCCGGCAGTGTAGATCGCGTAGCACAGCTGGTCATGAAGAGATGGTGGATCGTTGTTCTCGTAGCTCATTTTCCAGTTCCTAGACGCGTGAACATACTAGCAATATCGTGAAAAACAATATCGCGATAAAAAATATCTTGACGGGAGCCCCAAGCTTTGAAACAGTTTACTTATCGCGATAACAGTTATCGTGATTTGAAAGGGGAATTGTTATGACCAAGATCACCAACAGCCTAGTAGCCGCAGCCATTGCCGCAGCAGCGATGTCGAGAGCATTCCCGGCGGCTTCCGAGCCCATCCCTGCAAACCAAGCTATCAAGAACGTGGTGCTCGTCCACGGTGCATTCGCGGATGGCTCAGGGTGGAGAGGGGTTTACGATAATCTTTCTAAGCGCGGCTACCGCGTCACTATCGTGCAGAATCCGTTGACGTCTCTCGAAGACGATGTTGCCGCTACCAAACGCGCTCTTGAGCGGCAGGACGGTCCAGTCATCCTGGTGGGTCATTCCTGGGGTGGTACAATCATCACTGAGGCTGGCGTCGATGCGAAGGTTGCAGGCCTAGTTTATGTCTCTGCTCTTTCTCCGGATGCGGGCGAGACAACAGCTCAGCAGTATCAAGGTTTTGCACCTGCATCGGAATTCGTGATCGAGACGACAAAGGATGGATATGGGTATGTTAGCCCGACGAAGTTCAAGGATGGTTTTGCCCATGACGTGGGTGATGCCGATGTCGCATTCATGAGGGACTCGCAGGTCCCGATCAACATGTCGGCGTTCGGCACGAAGCTCCAGAATGCTGCTTGGCGCTCGAAGCCTAGTTGGGCTGTGATTGCGACGGAAGACAAGGCATTCGATCAGGCGATGCTGATCCATATGGCTGAACGCATCAAGGCGAAGATCACGAAAGTCTCGGCAAGTCATGCTCTCTTCATGACGCAGCCCGGCGTCGTTGCGGACACCATTGATCAGGCCGCCAAGGCCATCTCGGCGAAAGCGCAACGATGATGGACGCCGCCTCGCCGGGGCACTCGGGTGTGTCCCGGTGACGACCGGCAAGGTCTATTAGGGCAGGTACATTCGGACGATAGCAAGCACGGATATGCAGCCCCGTATCTGATTGCAATTGGACGCCCGACCGAGCTGCCGATCAGCGTTTTCAGTTCCTTTTTCATTCCATTCACGGAGGTAGGTCACGTGAAGCTGAATACCTATGAGCAAAATACATTCGATAATTCGGACTCTTCCCGCGGCGAGGTTGGTGAGGTCTTCGATTTCATCGTCTGCGGCGCCGGCTCCAGCGGCTCGGTTGTCGCCGCGAGGCTGGCAGAAGATGGGGGTGCTCGCGTACTGCTGCTTGAGGCGGGCGGAGACGATTTGGCCGAGACTGTTACGAACCCAGCGCAATGGCCGCTCAATCTTGGCTCCAGTCGAGACTGGGGGTTCGTTGGAGAGCCGGCGCCCGGACTCGACGGTCGACGCCTTCCTCTCAGCATGGGCAAAGGGCTTGGCGGCGGGTCAAGCATCAATGTCATGGTATGGGCAAGGGGACACAAGGAAGATTGGGAGCATTTCGCCGCCGAGTCTGGCGATGAAGCTTGGGGCTATGAGTCCATCCTTCGCTATTACCGCCGGATAGAAGATTGGAACGGAGATCCCGACCCGATCCGTCGCGGCGTGGGAGGACCGGCATATATTGCTCAGCCTCAAAAACCCCAGCCGGTCGCAGAGGCTTTGCTGAAGGCGGCATCCGCTATTGGTATTCCTGTCTTCGATAGTCCGAACGGTGAGATGATGGAGAGCCCTGGAGGCGCATCAATCGCCGAGCTGCGGATTCGCAATGGCAAGCGGGAATCCGTCTTCGGCTCCTATGTTCGTCCGCTCCTATCGCGGCCAAACCTTGCAGTTGTCACCAATGCGCTGGTCACGAGGCTCATTTTCGATGAGAAACGAGTGATAGGAGTCGAGGTTATCGTCAATGGCCAGCTGCGGCAATTTACTGCCCGATGCGAAACTGTGCTGTCACTTGGCGCGATCAACACGCCGAAGGTGCTGATGCAGTCAGGGATAGGGCCGGAACATGAATTGAAAGCTCACGGTATTCCCGTCATTCAACACCTGCCGGGCGTTGGTCAAAACCATCAGGATCATCTCGCATTCGGCTGCACCTGGGCCTATAAAAAGCCGGAGGGCGTTGGCGGTAGTGGCTGCGAAGCGAAACTCTATTGGAAAAGCGATGCACGGCTGGCTCAGCCCGACATCCTACAGTGCCAGCTAGAGTTCGCTGTTCCTTCGCCCGTTGAGACGGAACTCGAAACGCCTGAACACGGCTGGACGATGTTCACTGGCCTTGCTCAGCCCAAAAGCCGGGGTCGGCTACGATTATCGGGGTCGAGCTTCGCAGATCCCATCTTGATCGAGCCGAACTCACTCAGCGAACCGGAAGACATGGCTGCCGCCCTGGCGGCGGTGGAACTGTGCCGCGATCTTGGAAACAGCGAAGCGTTCACGCCATTGGTGACAGGCGAGACTGCTCCCGGCGGACGCGACCGAGCGGGAATGGTTAGTTTCATTCGGCGGTCCGCGGTGACCTATTGGCATCAGTCCTGCACCGCAAAGATGGGAAGAGACGATATGTCGGTCGTCGATAGCCAGCTGAAGGTCTATGGCATCGAAGGTCTTCGCATTGCAGACTCGTCGATTATGCCACGGATCACCACTGGCAACACAATGGCACCCTGCGTGGTCATTGGAGAGCGGGCCGCCGATCTGATCCGGGAGCAACACAGTCTGTCTCGTCCCAGCGAGGCTCTGTCCCAGCCCTCTTAGCGGCACTTTCGGTCTTGCGGCTGCTCGATGACCCTATAAGCGGGTCGTCGGACAGCGCGAGGGCTATTGCCACTTACATGAAATGGATTGGGACACCAATTGCAGTCTGAGATTGGGGCATGACCCCGTTTCTCACGCTTGGAAGCAATTGCACCCTCATCACCTCCGGCACTGCGGGTGCCGGAGGTGATGAGGGTGCGCAGGCCCTGACAGCAGCGCGCTCCCGGCCAGACACGCTCCCAGAGAGTATGGTCGTTGCTGGCAACGTGCGGTTTGCCCCTGTCCTTGAGCGGGAGGATCGGTTGTCCAGTCCGCTTGACCCTTCCGCCCGGTAGCGAGCCAGCCACTTGCGGGCGGTGCGCTCGCTAACGCCAAAGCCTCTGGCCACCGTGCGAATAGGCTGGCCGTTCTCAAGGATGCGGCGGATCATTTCCGCTCGACCCAAGTGGGGCGTGCGGGCATTCTGATGCGGGTTGTTCATCTCTCAGGCCCATCGGTAATCGTGTCGCAACGACCACCTTCAGGCCCTCAGACGGGATGAACAACCTCCTCAGATCTCACAGCTAGGCGGCCTTGCGGTACGCCTCGCTGATGGTCTCACTGATTTGTCGGCGAACTGCCTCAATGGCCTGCTCGCGGGCTTCCGGTCCGAAAGCCAGTTTCTCTGCCCGTAGGAAGATCACGTCGGTGATGCCCATAAAGGCGAGAAGGTTGCGCAGATGAGGTTCCTGCGAGTCCATCGGCTGGGCGGGGCCCTCGCTGTAAAGGCCGCCGCGGCTCTCAACAACGAAAGCACGCTTGCCCTTGAGCAGACCCTCGGGACCGCTCTCGCTGTAGCTGAACGTGATGCCGGCCCGCAGCACGTGGTCGAACCAGGCCTTCAGGGTCGAGGGCATGCCGAAGTTGTACATGGGCGCCCCGATGATGAGCGTATCGGCGGCCTTGAGCTCGGTGACCAGCCCATCCGAGAGGGATCGGGCGGCAGCTTGAGCCGAATTGATGGGCTCCCCTCCACGCAGTGCTGTGGCGGAGTCGATGGTCAGGTGCGGAACGGGATCGCGGCCGAGATCCCGGGCGATGACCCGCAGGGCAGGATCATGGGACCGAAGGCGGGCGACGGTTTCCTCAACAAGCTGGCTGGACACGGAGGCTTCTCCGAGGGCGCTGCTGGTGATCACGAGAGCTGTGGACATGAGACAATCCTTCGAGGATTCTAGGCCTTGCGATACAACCGAAGTAATGGTTCATCGGATGCAGCAGAAGGCGCATAGTCTGCACCATGCTGTTGCTGACGAGGGAACACTGCCGTGACAGAATTGGAGGAGCTGAGGACTTTTGTGGAGGTTATTGAGAGCGGCGGCCTCAACCGCGCCGCGGCCCGCCTGGGGGTCTCGAAATCCATCATCAGTCGGAGAATTACGCGTCTAGAGACGGATCTCGGCACCCGGCTGCTCAGCCGCAGCACGCGCGGCATCATCCCAACGGAGGCCGGCATCGAATTCAAATCGCGGTGCGACCGGATCCTTGCGGAACTGAATGAGGCGCGCGATGCGGTGGCGCAGCAGGGGCGATCCGTGCGTGGGCGTCTGCGGCTGTCCGCACCGCTGGCCTTTGGTGTGCGGCACCTGGCGCCGGTCCTGGCGGACCTCGCCTCGGCCCACCCTGACCTTGAGATTGACGTGTCCTACACTGACCGTGTGGTCGACCTGATCGGCGAGCGGTTCGATGCTGCGGTCCGTATCGGCTCCCTCAGGGATTCCAGCCTCGTCGTCCGCAAAATAGCGCCCGTTCACGCGGTACTGGTCGCAAGTCCCGGCTACCTGGCCCGTCATGGGCGGCCGAGGACACCGCAGGATCTCGTTGGCCACGAATGCCTGATCTACACGGGAAGCCTAGTGCCCGAGTGGCAATTCCTGTCGGGCAAGCGCCGCTTCGCGATTCGCCCTGAGGGACGACTGAGATCGGACAGCGGGGAAGCCATTCTCCAATGGGCGATCGCGGGCACCGGGATCGCGGACTCCCCATCGTTCCTGGTTTCCGACGCGATTGAGAGTGGTGCCCTCGAACCCCTTCTGCTGAGTTATCCCAGGCCTGAATACGGCATCCACGTCGTGCGCCCGCCAGGCTCCCACGTCCCGGGCAAGGTCCGGGTTCTGATCGACACGCTCGTCGAACGTTTCGGAGGAACGCCAGAGTGGGATCGATGCTTGGCCGCTCGGAGCAATCGTTAGTCCTTTGACGAGAGAAATCGTTACCCGCCATACCAGCGAAGTTGCCGCTAGGCGACACATGCATGAGCTTTAGAAATAGGCCGGCGGAGTGGCTCTAGTCGGCGAAGCCGCAGGGAGCGGCGATTGACTTAAAGGCCAGGTCCTGCGTGTGAAGCAGGTGTACGCCTGTTCAGCTTCAGCGAAGGGCCGCTTCTGGCACGTTCCGGAAGTAAGCCAAACTTCCGGACTCATGGAGTAAGCCGACCTTCATAAGGCCAAGTCCAACGGCTCAGCTTGACCCTCTCCGGACCTTCGGCGGGTTTGATGCGCTCCACAACACTTCACCTCGCTGGGTATGGGCACCAGCCACAGGTGCCGGGCAAAAGATTGCGGAACATCATGCGCTACCAGCGATGGTGCACGTGCGGAGCGATCCGCCTCCGGTAGATGTCGCGCACCCGTTCCATCGTGGCGGCGGGAAGGGGAGCCAGCTCGCTGGACGCCGCATTGGCTGCGGCCTGTTCGCGGGTCCTCGCTCCCGGGATGACCACGGACACCGCTTCCTCCATGAGGATCCAGCGCAAGGCGAACTGCGCCATAGAGGCGTCGCCTGGCACGAGGGCACGGAGTTCCTCCACGGCCTCCAGCGCCACGTCGAACGGAACACCTGAGAACGTCTCACCGACGTCGAAGGCCTCGCCATTGCGATTGAAGTTGCGGTGATCATCAGCGGCGAATTGCGACCCGGTGCTCATCTTGCCCGTCAGCATGCCGCTCGCGAGCGGAACCCGCACGATCACCCCAACGTCCCGGCGGAGCGCCTCCGGGAAGAACAACTCGGCGGGACGTAGCCGGAACATGTTGTAGATGATTTGCACTGAGGCGACATTCGGGAAGCTGATGGCCTTCAGCGCCTCCTCGACCTTTTCCACCGACACGCCGTAGAAGCGGATCTTCCCCGCAGCGACGAAGCTGTCCAGCGCCTCGAATACCTCGGGCCGGTGGTAGACCTCGGGCGGTGGGCAATGGAGCTGGACGAGATCCAGCACCTCGACGCCGAGATTGGCAAGGCTGCGGTCAATAAACGCTTCGAGATTCGCCTTCGTGTAGCCGTCCGCCACATGCGGGGACAGCCGGCGTCCTGCCTTGGTTGCCACGATAGGCCTCCCGCCTCCGCGCTCCCTCAGGACATCGCGGATGGTCCGCTCGGACCGGCCGTCGCCATAAACGTCGGCCGTGTCGATGAAGGTCATGCCGGCATCCAGCGCAGCATGAAGGCTGGCGCGGGCGTCCGCCTCGTCGACATTGCCCCACGAACCGCCGATGGCCCAGGCGCCGAAGCCGATTTCGGACAGGTTCCAGTTTGTGCGGCCAAAGCGCCGCGTTGTGATCGTCATGACCAGACTCCAGGTGAAGGGGATTGCAGGCTTGCCTCGCCATTAGGGCATAAGTTGCCCGCCGTTCACCTCGATGACTTGGCCGGTCATGTACCCGGACAGGAGGGACGAAGCGAGGAACAGGTAGGCCCCAACGCAGTCCTCAGGAACGCCCACACGGTCCATGGGAACTGTTCGCCTCTGCGCCTCAAGCATTTCGGGGTCCGTGTACCGGTCGTGGAAGGGAGTGGCAATGATGCCGGGCGCAACTGCGTTGACCCGGATGCCGTCCCGCGCGAATTCCTTTGCGTGGCCTCGGGTGATGGTCGACACGAAGCCTTTGGCGGCCGCATAGAGGATCGCGCCGTTGCCGCCACCGTTGCGGGCCGCGATGGAGGTGGTGTTGATGATGAAGCCACCCTGGCGTTGCAGGTGCGGCACGGCGGCCCGGGTCGCGGCAAGAACCGATCGTGCATTAAGGTCCATGACGCGGGCGTAATGCGCGTCATCCATCGCAGCGGTGGGGACACGCCCCAGCATGCCTCCCGCGTTGTTGATGAGCCCGTCCAAGCCCCCGAGAAGACCGGCCGCCTCGTCCACGGCGCGCTCGCTCATTCCCTCCTGCGAGACATCCGCTTGGACCGTGACGGCCGATCCGCCCTCTTGCTGGATCCGAGCCAGAAGGGCTTCGGCCGCGTCCCGGCTCTCGTTGTAGTGGATGGCAACCTTTGCGCCCTGTGTGGCAAAGGCATGGGCGACAGCGGCGCCGATTCCCGTCGAGGCACCGGTGACGAGGACGGCCTTGCCCTCCAGGTCAGGAACCTTCAGCAGCTTCCACATGGCATCTTCTCCCAGATAGCGGTGTCCACGGGCGACAGAGAACTCTATCGTTGCCGCACACGATGCGAGACTTATAGGTTGAATCACGTTCAGGGGTAGCCCATCACCATGGATGAACTGGTGGTAGAGGGCTGCCCCGGCGTGACATACCAGCAGCGTGACGAGCAGGAAGCCACCCAAACCGTGAGCCGCGAGGGATAGTCGGAGACGTTCTGTTGCTCCATGATTTCCTTCCAGGGGCGAGATCTAGGTCAGGACGCCGCCCTTGCCAGCGTGTGGCGGACCGATGTGGTCATCTATCAGGGATCGCCGTTCTGATCGGGGTTTCAGCCAAAGCCGCCCGACAGGTGGAACAAGGCTGCTTCAACCGTGCTATTCAGCACATCCCATCCTTCACTTCTGCAACAAGGAAATCGGCACGATGCTTATCAAAGGCCAAACGGCACTTGTGACCGGGGGCTCATCCGGCATTGGCCATGCGATTGCGCAGGGAATGGCAGCCGCAGGCGCAACGGTTGCCGTCAACCACCGGGCAGGTGCTGAACGTGCGGCAAAGCTTGTCGACAAAATCTTGAAAGCGGGAGGCGGTGCCTTCGCCGTTGAGGCGGATGTGTCGGACGAGGGGGCCGTCGAGAGGATGTTTGAAGAGGTCATTAGTCGCTGCGGCCGCCTCGATATCCTGGTGGCCAATGCCGGCCTGCAAAAGGATGCTTCCTTCCAGGCCATGTCCCTTGCGGACTGGCGCAAGGTCATCGACGTCAGTCTGACAGGCCAGTTCCTTTGCGCCCGCGCGGCCGTTCGCCAGTTCCTGGCCCAGGAGGAGTTCCCGCATCTGTCTCGCGCCCGTGGTAAGATCATCTGCATGTCCTCGGTCCACGAGGTCATCCCGTGGGCCGGGCACGTCAACTACGCCGCCTCCAAGGGCGGCGTCATGCTGATGATGAAGAGCTTGGCCCAGGAAGTGGCGCGCGAGCGGATCCGGGTGAACAGCATTGCGCCAGGCGCCATCCGCACGCCGATCAACAAGGAGACCTGGGAAAGCCCGGAAGCTCTTGAGAAGCTGCTCAAGCTGATCCCCTATGGACGTATTGGCGAGCTTGAGGATGTGGCCAAGGCCGCTGTCTGGCTAGCGTCCGACGAGAGCGACTACATCACCGGCACCAGCCTCTTTATCGATGGAGGAATGACCCTCTACCCTGGCTTTGCGGATAACGGGTGAACCCGATGACGCTCGCTTTCCGATCTCATTTCCCTGTTCTGCCCGAAGAGCCTGAGCCGAGGAATTCATCCTTACGCTCTTTCTTCCACCCTTGATCTATGCCTCGACCGTGCGCGTCTCCTGGCATCTCCTGCGCTTCACCCTGCTGCCAGGCCTTGTCCTTGGCACCATCCTCGTTCTAACCACTATCGCAGCCGTCGCACTCGCTGCACGCACTGTGTTTCTGCCGGGCCTCTCCTGGACGGCAGCTTTGCTGATCGGCGTCGTGGCCTCGATCTTCGACACGCGTCTGTTCCATGAGGCCGAGGGCCTGCCTCGTGTTCCCCGGGCCATTGCCGACACGCTCAAGGCTCGTGAATTGGTCGGCCGGATCTTCATTCTGGCCACCTTGTCGGTGGTGGAGGAGGTGTTGAGCTCCGGGGAGGTCGCGACAAGCTCCGTGCTCGCCAGCTATGGGCTGGATATTCCCGCAGGGGCCTTGATCGGTCTTGCTGTCGGACATGGCGCCGTTTGGATGCGGCGGCGGATCGACCCAGCTCCGATGGAGATCGCGATCTCGATTGCCACCCCCTATGCGGCTGCACTTATCGCCGAGGCCGCCGGGTTCTCCGTGGTCACTGCCGTGATCGTCACAGCCCTTGTGGTGTCGGCCATACGCGTCGACAGGCATTCAGGCGCAACGATCTCATCCTCCGAGGCGAGGGTGAGTGCAGTCGCATTTTGGGATCAGGCGAACCTCATGGTCTCAAGTGCGCTGTTCCTTCTGGCAGGCCGCGCCGTTCCTCAGGCCCTAGCGGCCCTGGAGGTCTGGTCGATCTGGCGCCTGTTTCTCGCAGCCGCTGGTCTTCTTGCGCTCGTGCTGTCGATCCAGGTCTGCTTCTCCTTCGCCGCAGCGAAGTTGCCGCCTATCGCAGGCGCTCTTCAGCGCTGGCAGGGGGAGGGACGCTCGCAACTCGCCGCCGCTGGGGTGATGGCGTGGTCCTCGACCCGTTCAGTCATCGCCCTTCTGATTGCCCTGTCGGTGCCGGCGGCAACTCCCATGGGTGAACCCTTCCACGATCGTGATCTTGTGCTCATCGTGGCCGCCTTCGTGGTGATCGGCTCGGTGGTGGTGCAGGGTTTAAGCCTTCGATCCATAGTCGAGCACGCGGCCTTGAGCGATCCAGGCGAGGCAGACCAGGAGGTGGAGGAAGCCCGCTCTGCGATGAGGGAAGCCTCCGAGATGCCGGATGCGGAGCATGCATCCTCGCATGACGCAGCCCGCCAGGTGCTGGTGAGCCTTCGTGAACGGAACGTCATCGGCGACGAGGTCCTGGTGCGCATGCTGCGCGAGACGGATCTGCATGCCCGCGCAGCCCAGGAGAATGCTCTGCCCGGAGCTGGACCGCCTCAACCGTGATCGATGTCTCTTACGACATCAGCCTCACGGCCGCGATCCGAACTCGTGCGGATTGGTTGTCACTGCTCCCGGGCGTCTTCCTCTACCAAGATCATATCAGGCTGGAACCAGAGGATAATCTGGGGTGTTTCGACCTCCCTGCCGTTTCGGCCCTTCTCATCGGAAAGCTACCTTTGCCACACCATTTGCGTTTCCTCGTTGCCGAAAGTGAGCCGCAGCAAGCCCGTGAAGCCCGTCGTGAGAGCGTGGGACGCAGCTCGGGCGAAACTTACATCGACACCTTGCGCTTTCTCGCACCTGGGGCGGTCTGCCATCGGGTGAAGCCTGCGGACAGGGGAGCCGCGCTGCCTGACCGCGCAGGATTGATGAGCTATGATGCGATATTCGTGACCGGCTCGCCGCTTCACCTCTACCAGGACACGCCCGAGACACGCCGCGAGGTTGACCTAATGCGAGCCGTATTCGAGGCGGGTGTCCCTTCCTTTGGCTCCTGTGCAGGCTTGCAGGTCGCCACGGTGGCGGCCGGCGGAGCGGTTCGCCCCAGCCGCAGAGGGCGGGAAGCTGGCTTCGCCCGCCACATCACGCTGACGGAAGCAGGGCATCGACATCCGCTTCTTGCGGGGAGGCCCGCCTCGTTCGACGCTCCGGCCTTCCACTCCGACGAGGTCGAGACCCTGCCGGAAGGAGGGACGTTACTGGCCTTCAACACCGTGACGGAAGTGCAAGCAGTTGAGATCCGCTCTGGACCGGGAGTGTTCTGGGGCGTGCAGTACCATCCTGAGCTCGACCTGTATGAGGTCGCCGGAGCCCTGCGGCGCCAGTGTGATGAGCTGGTGAGCGACGGATATGCGAGCAGCTCTGAGGCTCTTGAGACCTATGCTTCCATGGTCGAAACCCTGCACCGAGTTCCTAACCGCAAGGATCTCGCTTGGCTTCTTGGGCTCGATGAACAGGTCACTGAGGTGGCGTGCAGGTTGACAGAGCTGCGCAACTTCATTCGGTTCGCGGCCGAAGGGCAGTGACTGCCTACGGGATCTGCGTTCAAAGAATAGCGCGATCCTATCGCTGCCAAGCCCTCCTTCCGGGAAGGTCTCCTCGTGGCACTTCTTGGAAGTTAGGCGAATGTCGGCTCAAGCAGGGAAAATCGGACGTTCCTGACGGATGGGGAGTTCGCGGCTTGAGCTGAGGCGTCGTGCAAGGCCCTTCATCACGCCCTGGCGATGCGGTAGGCGCTGCTCAGGATATCGAACACGTCCATCAGGCGGGCGGCGTAAGGATCGTAGGCCACAAAGTCGGTATCCCCATGCTCAGCGTTCCACTGTTTCTCGACAGCATCAATGAGCCTGTGCAGACGGCGATGATGAAGCCCAAGTCCTTTCTGAATCGGGTCTGCGATGATGCCTGCGAAAGCGGAGGCAACGGACGTGGCAGCCAGCAGCCCCCCGGTCACGCCCCCAACCAGCACAGGGGAGACCGCCGCGGGGAAGAGGCCATACCAAAGCCCTCCAGCTCCTGCCCCGAGCGGGAACGAGGCCACGGCTGCATTCTGGGCCAGGGCGGCCGCAAGGGCAGGACCAAGGGACATCACGCCCGGCGTCACCTGATGCACAGTGACTGCCCCTGCTCCAAGTGTCATCAGCGAGGTTGCGATCTCTGCGGCTGCAACCCGTGTTCCAGCGTAGGTCTCCAGGGTCTCCTCAAGGTGTTCGCGAAACACCGGATCGTCCCCCTTCCTCCCGATCGTCCCAAGCGCCTCGTGCAGACGCTCCTGGAGCTCCGGGGCCGACAGGATGGCATCCGCCAGAGCATCCCGGCGGGACACACGATCGCCTTGCCGGAACGGCAGCTCGAGAAGCTCGGTAATGACAAGCCATTCAATCTCGTTCCCGACGTCGGTGTCGAACACCAGCTTGCGTGTTCCAAGGTACTCCGCCACCCGGTCAGCGCCGACCATCTTCGCCCCTGACGCCGCAAACTTTGCCGCAAGTTGGGGAATTGCAAGGGCGATGTTGGCAGGAGCCTTCAGCATGTCCCATCCGATGGCTTTGCGGTGCATGGAAAGGGAGCTGGAGAACGAGAAGTGGCGGTCGACGAACGCGTCCACCATCTCCCGGCGGCTCTCGAAGTAGTGGCGTGCGCCCTCGGCGACAATGCGGCTGGCATCCTCGCGCGTCAGCAGGGTGTCGGCGCCTGACTGACTTTCCCTTGCTTCCGCCATGGCTCCGCTCACCTTGGTTCTGTTGCCGCGAGATAGTGTGGCTAACTTGACCTTGCTAGAAGCGTCGCCCAGCTTCGCCAGCCCCGAGAGCGTCTCCTCACCTGAGCGCTTGCGAATTGACAGGGCAGAGACGTCTTCGAGCTTGGAGTGTTGTTCGAAATTGCGGTTCGGCAGTAGGCAATGGTCTCAGTTATAGAGGTATGGGCAGGTCACGGCCGATTAGCAGACCTTCATCAGGCTCACCTAACCTTCCCATTTCGACCCGGTTCGGAAACTTGCCGGACCCACCGCAACGTCCAGGGTTGGCCGTTAATGGAACGACGGCTTTCGAGCTGAGGAACGTGGTGAGCTGCCTACTCGGCAGGGTCTCGCAGTCCATCCTGTCTCGTCACGCCGACGGTTTGCGGCTTTCCGGATCAGCGCTTGAACCTGGCGCAGAAGGCACCGGTGCGGCCGACCAGGGCACCGGCTCGGATGAAGCTTCCATCACTTACGCTTGATCGGTCGGCTGCGCGATGGACTTCGAGCGTAGGCAGCCCTACCTCTATCCAGGTCATCCGGTGCCCTTCTGCACCACCCTCGGCGGCTCGCGCTGCGTAGACGGTTTTGTCTTCGCCCGAGGGCTAGGCCCTCTCAGCGCATACACCTCCTCCTACCCGGAGATGCGACATGACTTATGAACCCCTCAGCCGTCGCTCCCTTCTTGCGGCGACGACCGGCTTTGTCGGCGCGGCGCTTCTTTCCAGGCCTCTCGGCCTCGTTGCCCCTGCGGCGGCTGTGACCGGGCTTGCCCCGACCCCCACCATGCGCGGGGGCGCCAACAACTATCGGCCGAACGCACCCATGGTGGATCGGCTTGGCTCCGGGTTCTTCGTGCGGGGCAAGGTGCTGCGGGCCGGCGACGGCGCGCCGCTGAAAGGCTTGCGCATTCAAATCTGGGCAGCGACGGTTCTCGGGGGCGAACCCGATCCCGTCAATCATGGAAGCGTCCTGACCCGCGCCGACGGTTCGTTCGAGCTCGAAATGGCGCAGATCGTCCCGAACTTCGGGCAGCCCCACGCCCACTTGGCGTACGACGACGGTGCGTTCCAGACGGTCTTCCTGCGTCCGGTCATGCCGAGCGCGCGGGATAGGTCCGTGTCGGCCGACTTCGTCCTCGCCCCCGCCTGACAACCCTCATGGAGTCGATCGGCCGGCGCCGGGTCTCGTCCGCTCTCGCTTGGGGCAGCGTCGCCGCGGTCATGGTCGTGCCAGTCGCGGTTGCGGCCTTCAGCCCGTACCTCGCGTCCCGCAACATGCCCTACATCGTCGGCGGCTTCGCCGGCATCGTCGGCCTGTCGCTTCTATTCCTCCAACCGCTCCTGCCCGCGAGCTACCTCGCCGGATCGGAGGGGCTAGCTGGACGGCGCTGGCACCGCTGGCTCGGCGTCGCAATCGTTGTAGCGGTGGCGCTTCATGTGGGCGGGCTCTACCTGGCCAGCCCGCCCGACACGATCGACGCCCTCCTGCTCGTCTCGCCGACCCCCTTCTCGATCTACGGCGTCATGGCCATGTGGGGTATCGCGGCGACGGCGATATTGGTGCTCCTCCGTCGCCGGCTGGGGCTACGTCATTCGGTTTGGCGGCTGATCCACAACGGTCTGGCGGCGATCGTCGTCATAGCGACCGTGATCCACGCGCTGCAGATCGAGGGCGCTATGGAGCCGATCTCCAAGTGGATGCTGTGCGTGGCCGTCCTGGCCGCAACGGGTGTGGTACTCTTGGACCTGCGGGTCGTGAGGCCGTTTCGTGCGTGGCGCGAAGACGGCCCGAGCCGGAGTGCCAAGCGCAGGCTGCCAAAGCGCGGCGTCGGTTGAGAAGCCACGTTGAAGACCGGCGTCTGGTTCAACAGTTCATCGCGTGTTTGGCGGGCGTCCCGCAAGACCGGCAGTGCCGCGATTAACGCTGAGGTATAAGAAACTCCAACCCGTTCTGCCGCCCGACCTCCAGCAGGCGTGCCACATCGGGCGGGCCTGAAGGAGACGGCAACTCCTTGGTCCCAGGTGGCATGGGCTCACCGGCTTGCGAGAAGAAGTTGATATGCATCGTCCCTGGCGCGTTCATGATCAACAGGCGCCCAGGCCCCTGGCCGATGTTCTTGAATGTGTGGACCTCACCATTCGGCACTCGGACGAAGTCACCGTTCCTTGCAATGCGCGTCTCTGGCCCAACACCAAACTCGAAGGTGCCGTCGAGCACATAGAACGCCTCATCATCTGCTGGGTGACGGTTGGGTGGCGGACCGGCTCCGGGTCCAACGAGTGCCTCGACGAGACAGTACCCGGCACCAGGATCGCGAACAAGGAAGCGCAGCAGGATGCCTGCCAGATAGTAGGTATCGGTTTGTGCGTCAGACATGATCTGTCATCCTTATGCTGCCAGGCTTGCCGCCGAGTATAGGCCTGGCGAAAGGCCACCGTGGGGCTCCTCAGCCATCTCTCATAGTTAGACTTAGGCGGGCACAAGCCCATGGCGCGTCATGATCTCGCGGGCTTTGGCCAGATCTGGCTTACCGGGAGTATTGATCACCTCCGCCATCTCCTCGAAATAACTACGCCCAATCGTTCCTGGTGTGATCACGACCAAAGTGCGGGAGACGCCCTCATGCAGGTTCTCATGGTGGTGGATGCTGCCGCGCGGGATGAAGACGATGTCACCGGCTCCCAGCTCCTGGGTCGTACCATCAACCGTAACGGTCAGGAGGCCCTCGATCCCATATAGGATCTCGTCCGCTTCCAGATGATAGTGGGGAGCTGGGACCCGAGCCCGAGAGGGGACGACGAACTCGAAGACGGTGGCGCCTGCTTCAGCGACGCGAAAGCGCAGCTCCAGCTCTCCGATGCGAACGATGTTGTGCGGATCCACTTCCATTCTCCCTCTCAATGCCGTAAAATTGCTTTACATATTGTGTAAAGTAGCTTTACATCCATGTCAACACGAAAACAGACTGAAGTCCTTGCTGCACAGGCCAGAGAGATGCCTGCGCCGTCCTTTGGAGCGCTCATGCGCATCACCTGGCAGCATGTGCGCAACCAGATGCTCCAAGCCATCCACGAGGCGGGCTTTCCCGACTTCCAGGATGCCCATTTTGCAGTCTTCTCCTATCCGCTGCCGGACGGCGTCAGACCCTCGGAGCTGGCCCGGCAGAAGAAGATGTCGCGTCAGGCCATTAACTACCTTCTCGTCCAGCTTGAGGGGCTTGGCTATATCGAGCGCAGGGCTGGGGCAGATGCGGACCGACGTCTGGTCTACCTAACGTCCCATGGCTGGCAGATCGCCGATGCGATCTTTGCCTGCCTACGGCGCCTGCATGGAGAGTGGGCGCAGGAGGTTGGTCAGGAGCGGTTCGACGTGTTCCTTGACGTGCTCAAGCAACTCGCGGCTAATGCCCAGGAAGAGAGCGTCCGGGTGCGGTAACGAAGTGTCCCAGCTCAACTGGGTGACAAGCTTATTGCCTACATGAGCGCCGTAATCTCTCGACTGTACACAGGCTCCGTCCTGACAGCATTAGGGGCTTTGTTCCAGGCCAGAGGCCGCTCATGTCACTTCTCGGAAGTAGCGCTTCAGTCTGCTCAACAAAGGGATGGCGGACGTTGCAGGACGGCGCAGGATTTCTCTGCCTGACCCCAAGCGGCCCTTCCCCCGAAGCCGCGAGACTGGCTTGTGTAGATCTCCGCTTTGGACAAGATGATGGGCTGCCGGCGACCCGTGGGCCACTCCCGAGTTCAATGGCATTCCGCGCCGAACAATGTTCCAATTTCGATAGGATTGACACAACTTACCCAAAGGCGCAGCTTCGTTACCACATGTGGCTGGTGTGTCGTGGGATTGTTGCATGATCCCCCGCGCCCGGCGCATCTGACGGGAGGACGAAATGTCTGCACCGAGCATGATGAGGCATTTCCTGGCGGTAGCCTTAATCACGATCCCCTCAGTGGCTTGGGCCGATCCGCTTGATGACCAAGTCAGCGCAGCCTATTCGGCCTGGAACGCCGCTTTCAACAGAGGTGATGCTGAAGAGGTCGCTTCATTCTACACCGGCGACGCGTCCTTCCTGCCCACCACCCACGAGGTTATCCAGGGTCCTGACGGCATCAAGAAGTTTTTCTCAGGTCTTTTCGCTGGCGGAGTCACAGACCACGCTCTCGACTTAATGAGGACCACGGGAGATGGCAAAATTGTGATTGCTGCGGCCAAATGGTCCGCTTCTGGTAAGGACGCTGCTGGGAAGGCAACCCGGTTCAGCGGCATCGCCACTCATGTGTTCGAGCGGCAGCCAGACGGCTCGCTAAAACTTAAGCTGCATACCTTCAACTGATTCAGCTGCCGTCGACTTCCCCGGGAGGTGCCACGGTCTAGACGTCTGAGGAGAGCCGTATGAGGGTTGGAGGCACGATCACAAGACGTGGGCTGCTGGCGAGGTCAGGCGCAACGCTCGCCGCAGCGGGCCTCGCTCCGAGACGGGCGCGTGCGCAGAGAAAGACGCTGAGGATTATGCAGTGGCGGCATTTCGTTCCCGCCTACGATCCCTGGTTCAACGAGACCTTCGCCCAAAAGTGGGGGGAAGCAAATGACGTCGATGTCATTGTCGATAATGTCGGCTTCGCCGACTTGACCCCTCGCGCGGCGGCCGAGATCCAAGCCCAGCGAGGGCATGATTTAATCCAGTTCGTCACGCCGCATGCTATGCTCGTGGATCACCTCGTCGATCACCGCGAGATCTTTGAGGAGTGTTCCAGGCGCTACGGCAAGTCTACGGAATTCGCTCTCCGGGCCCACTTCAACCCGAAGACAAAGACCTACACCGGTTTCGCCGCAGCCTACCAACCGGCGCTCGTCACTTACCGAAACGACTTGTGGACCAAGGCTCAAGCAACTCCGATTACTTGGAACGATGTGCTGACGGGAGCGAGACAGATCAAGTTGCTCGACGGAAAGCCAGCGGGCTTTAGCCTTGCTCCGGAGCACAACTGTGAGCAGACATTGCGCTCGATCCTATATTCCTTCGGGGCGTCTGAACAGGATGCGGACGGTAGCCCAACGCTGAAGTCCCGGGCGACCCTGGACACACTACGCTACGTGAAGGACCTCTTCGAACAGGCGATGACGCCGGACGTACTCGGGTGGGATGGAGCCTCGAACAACCGGTTCATGCTCACCGGCGAGGGCTGCCTCACGGTTGACAGCCTGTCGATCCCCAGAGCCGCCGAGTCGATGAAGCTGGATTTTGCAGGTGACCTGAGGCTAGCTGCGATGCCGGCCGGACCGGCGTCTCGGCTCGGCTCCTTCGGGTTCTACACCTACTCGATCTGGAAGTTCGCCGAGAATCCTGAAGGCGCCAAGCAGTTCCTAGTCGACTATGTCGGCCAGTCGAGGGCTGCCTTCCTCGCAAGTGGCTTCCAGAACATGCCGTGCTATCCCGACACGGTACCCGACCTTGAAGCGTTAACTGGAGGCGCTGGCAATGGCGTCGCGGCGAAGTACGGGCTTATGAAGGATGTTGCGTCGTGGACTACGAACGCTGGTCATCCCGGATACACGAACCCAGCCGTCAGCGAGGTCTACCAGCGGGGAACCATTTCAAAGCTGTTTGCTGACGTTGCGACCGGTCGGCTAACTCCAGAGCAGGCGCTGGATGGGGCAGATCGTGAGGAGCGTGCGATCTTCGACAGGTGGCGTGAGCGCGGGCAGCTGTGACGAGGCCGAGGCGGTAGGAGACGGCGATGATCGACAGGTAGGAAGGTCCGTATGCGTATCCGTAACAAAATTCTTCTGGCTATGTCGGTGCCGATCGGCCTGCTCGTCGTCCAGGTCATAGCAGTCAATCACTTCGTCCGAGAGCTTCAGAGCGCTGCAAGCTTCATTGCCTCGGCTCACGAGGCCATCGAGGCGGACTTCAATGCACTCGATCTCGTTGGCAAGCTGCGACAGGAGGTCAGGAAGATACCATCGGGAGCAGTCGCTGGCCAAGCAACGTCGTTGGAAAGCCGCTCGCCACGGCAGGAACTATGGGACAGGCTGGACCGCTCGGTCGGCGCAGTCACGAGCGCAAGCGCCGCTCGGCAGATCGATCCGCAGCAACTCCAAGCTCTCCGTGCCGCCCTCGACCAAGCGCGCCAAGACTATGCCCGCTCGGAGGAGCTCGCGGCTCTCGCCAAGGGAGACATCAACGGCCTTATCCAAGGCGCCATCTACGCGGACCGGGCGCTCCTTGCCCTTGAGGGAGCGCTCAACTCCATGGCCGTGGGGCTTCGACACGAACTGCAAGAGGCCGTTGACCATGAGAGAACGATCCATGACAGGCCGGCTATTGCCGGGATCGTCATCGGCGGCTCGGCTGTTCTGTTCCTTCTAGCATTCGCATGGCTTTACGCCGATCGGCATCTCGCCAGTCGTTTGGTCGCCTTGAGCCGCAGCATGCTAGCAATTGCCGACGGCAACCTGAGGACGCCCCTACCGGACTCTCACGGCAAAGACGAGATCGCCGCAATGGCCAAGGCTCTGTCAGTCTTTCGCGACACGGCCGTCGAGATCGAGGAGCAGAGCCTGCGCGAGCGCCAGGTGGTGCTCGACACCATCGACTACGGGGTGTTGATCCTCGATCCAGATCTCCGAGTGCGGATGTTCAATCGCGCCTTCCGCGACCTCTGGAATGTTCCTCGAGACGTGCTACGCCCGCATGTTGGGATGGAGGACCTGCTGAGGGCACTCCGGGCCACTGGCCTGCACGGCGTGTCGGATGAACAATGGGAGGCCTACATTGACCGAAGGCTTGCTGAGATCCGCGCCGCCAATGTGCCTCCAAGAGAATGGCATCGACCGGATGGACGCGTACTGCAGTACGAGGTAGTGGCACTTCCAGACGGCGGGCGGATGCTCACCTACTTCGACCTCACGGACCTCAAGCTGGTGGAAAGCGAGCTGCGAGCGGCCAAGGAGCTCGCCGAGACGGCAAGCCGAGCCAAGTCCGACTTCCTCGCCAGCATGAGCCATGAGTTGCGTACCCCGCTCAACGCGATCATCGGAATAACCGAGATGCTGAAGGAGGACGCCGAGATCGACGGCGACAAGCATCTTGACGAGCCGCTCGGGCGCGTGCTGCGGGCAGGCAAGCTGCTTCTCCAGTTGATCAACGAGGTTCTCGACCTCGCAAAGATCGAAGCCGGTAAGCTTGAGCTTCAGTCTGAGGATATCGACCTTCGCCGGCTGCTGGATGACGTCGTCGATACCGCAATGCCCTTGGCGGAGAAACACGCGAACCAGCTCAGGCTAGAGACCCAGACGGATCTTGGTCGGGCGGTGCTCGATCCAATGCGCCTGCGGCAGGTCCTTCTCAATCTCCTCTCGAATGCATGCAAGTTCACTGATAGGGGGGAGGTGACGCTCTTTGCCAGGCGAGAGGGACCAGAAGTCGAGCTCCGGGTGCGCGACACCGGCATGGGGATCGATGCGGATCAGCTGCCACGCCTTTTCCAGGAATTCCACCAGGCCGGAGTCGCAAAGCATCGGAAGTACGGCGGCACCGGTCTGGGCCTCGCCATCAGCAGGCGTCTGGTTAGGCTTATGGGCGGCGAGATCGAGGCAACGAGCGAGAAAGGGAAAGGATCCGAGTTCACGGTCCGACTGCCCGTGGATGCGCCCGTCCAGGCAGAAGCAGCCTAAGAGGCGGAACATGGTGCGCATCCTTTATGTCGAGGACAATGATGACAATATCTATATGTTGCAGAACCGGCTCAGGCGGCAGGGCTTCGACGTTCTGATTGCACGGGACGGGGCAAGCGGTGTCGAGATTGCTAGGGCCGAGCGCCCGGACCTGATCCTAATGGACCTGGGTTTGCCTGTTATGGACGGGTGGGAGGCCTCCCGCCGGCTCAAGTCGGATGGCGCCACGAGCCATATCCCAGTGATCGCGCTGTCTGCCCATGCCATGTCGAGCGACAGGACGCAGGCGCTTGAGGCGGGCTGCGACGAGTATGACGTCAAGCCAGTGGAATGGGCGAGGCTCCTAATGAAGATCAGGGCGCTGCTCGCAGCTGAGGACGCGCCATGAATGATGCCGCTATCCTCGTTGTTGATGATGACGACAACAACCAGTTCACCCTGGTCCAACGTCTCGCGCGAGAAGGCTACGCAAACGTCACGACGGCGAGCAACGGCCAGGATGCGCTCACGCTGCTGTCCCGGAGCCCTTTCGACCTCGTCCTCCTCGATGTGATGATGCCCGGCCTGGACGGTATCGCAGTCCTGACCGCGATCAAAGAGGATCCGCTCCTGAGACACGTCCCCGTCATCATGATCTCCGCGGCAAGCGACCTTGATCGTGTGGTTCGCTGCATCGAGCTCGGGGCGGAAGACTACCTGCCCAAGCCCTTTAACAAGGTATTGCTCCGGGCCAGGGTCAGAGCAAGCTTGGAGAAGAAGCATTTCCGTGACCGAGAACGGGCCAACTCGGCGCAGATTGAACACCAGCGGGAGCGCCTCAACGAGTTGCTACATGCGATACTCCCGAGCCCGGCGGTGGCTGAATTGGAGGCGACTGGCGGTGTGGAGCCGCGCCGGTACCCGGAGGTCGCTGTGCTGTTCTGCGACATCTCCGGCTTCACCGCCTACTGCGATCAACATCCACCAGAGACCGTGATCTGTCACCTGCAGCACCTGGTCGAGGAGTTCGAGTGTCTCACCGCACACTATGGCATGGAAAAGATCAAGACGGTTGGCGATGCGTTTTTAGCTACTGGCAATCTTTTGCTCCCACATATGGACCCGGTCATGGCTGGGCTCTCCTGCGCTTTTGAAATGATCCAGGCGGCCCGCATCGGACCAGCCGGCTGGGAACTCAGATGTGGCTTGCATATTGGGCCCGTGGTTGCTGGGGTAGTTGGCCGGAGCAAGTTTAGCTTCGATCTGTGGGGTGACACTGTGAACGTCGCAGCGCGGCTTGTTACCGTTGGGCCGAGCGGCTATGTCCACCTGAGCGAGCCGGCTTGGAGCCAGATCAAGGGTCGAGCCGATGCCGAACCGCTTGGAATGATCCCGTTGCGAGGCAAAGGCGCAGTGTTAGTCTTTCGCTGCGTCCAGCCAGGTGCCCCTTAAACCATGCCGGCCCACCCGATAGGGAGCCATAGGACTGCTTGAACGGGAGCACAGCAGAACCGCAATTCACACGTCTGTTTCAACCACGTATCATGAGGACCGGCAGTACGAAATGCGCCCTCGGTAAAGGTCCGCCCTTGGCACGTCTCGGTCGTTTGTCTCGTGGCTGCTTAAGCCTCAAGTCCGGACACTGCTTCGATATGCTTGGTGAATTCTGAGGCGGCTCGTCGACGGGCCGCCTCTGTGGTTAGATTTCAACCTGCTCCGCAATCAGAAGGGCATCGTCGATCCCAAGATATTGAACAGTGCTCTCGATCTTCGTGTGTCCGAGCAGAAGCTGGACAGCCCGGAGATTGCCTGTCCTTCGATAGATCATTGAGGCTTTGGTGCGCCGGAGTGAGTGGGTGCCGTAGGCCGAGGGATCGAGGGCGGTGAACAATCGCGATTGCAACTTTACACGGGCGAAGGTCGAGCGCCGCCGGGCCCAGATCGAGGAGAGTGTTGCGCGTTATCTCCAGCAACTCAATACCGCCGATCGGCATGAACCGACCGAGGCGCTGGCGGCCAGGAGCACCCGGCTGAAAGAGAAGATCGCCCGGCTCGAGCAGGAGATGCAGCGTCTGGCCGCGTTGGAGGCGCAGATGTTGGCCTCCCCTGACCAGCAGATCTCGCTGTCGGACCCGGATGCGCGCTCGATGGCGACCAGCGGGCGCAGCTCCGGAGTGGTAGGCTACAATG
>JALYFY010000292.1 GCA_030777385.1 Pseudomonadota bacterium
CCCAGGTCTTCTACAAGGGTGACGGCAACGAGATCGAGGTCAAGCTCGGCGCCTTCGACGAGACGAACCTGTTCACGCCCACCTACGACACCTGGACGAAGCGGCGCGAAGGATGGCTCCGTACGACGGATCTCCAAAGCTTTCCCGAGAACCGGGGCGAGGTGAGCTGAAAGCTCTTACTTCGGCTGCATGCGCAGCGCTCCATCGAGGCGGATGCCTTCGCCGTTGAGCATGTCGTTCTCGATGATGGCCTTCACCAGGTTGGCGTATTCCTCGGGCCGCCCCAGGCGGGAGGGGAACGGCACGTTGGCTTCCAGCGCCTTGCGGTAATCCTCCGCGATGCCCTCAAAAAGCGGGGTGTGGAACAGGCCCGGCATGACGGTCATCACCCGGATGCCGAAGCCCGACAGGTCGCGGGCCACCGGCAGGGTCAGCCCCAGCACGCCGCCCTTCGAGGCGGCATAGGCCGCCTGCCCGATCTGGCCGTCTTGGGCCGCAACCGAGGAGGTGTTGACGATGACGCCGCGCCCGCCGTCCGGCGTCACGGGATCGAGACCCGCCATGGCGGCGGCGCATTTCGAGATCATCGCATAGGTGCCGATCAGGTTGATCTCGACCGCGCGGCGGAAGCTTGCGAGATCGTGGGCGATCAGCTCGCCCGTCTCGCGCTTCTTTGCCACCGTGCGCTTGCCGGGCGCGATGCCGGCGCAGTTGACGAGGATGCGTTCGACGCCGTTCTGCGCGCGAGCCGCCTGCAGCGCCGAATCGATGGAAGCCTCGTCCGTCACGTCGGTGCGGCAGAAGAGGGCGCCGATCTCCCGGGCAACCCTCTCGCCGCGCTCCGCGTTCATATCCAGGATCGCAACCCTCGCGCCCTGCGAGGCGAGCATGCGGGCCGTGGCCTCGCCGAGGCCTGAAGCGCCCCCGGTGACGACGGCTGCCATAGATTCGTCGAGCTTCATCGCTTTTCTCCCTTGGTGGGAGGATGTCTTACGGTATCCTCGCGCCTACGGGAACGCAGACCATGGAAGGAGCAGACTGTATGAGCGACCCCATCCTAAAGCCTTTCAGCAAGGCCGAGATGGAGGCCATGCGCCGGGCGACCCGTGACGAGGAGGGCCTGAAGCGCAGGTTCTGGGACAAGCTGAAGCGCGTTGCCGGCAAGATCCCCTTCGCCGAGGATCTCGTGGCCGCCTTCTTCTGCGCCACCGACCCGTCGACGCCCAGCCGCGTGAAGCTGATTCTTCTGGGCGCCATCGCCTATTTCGTCTTCCCGACGGATGCGATCGCCGACCTTCTGCCCCTGATCGGCTTTGCCGATGACGCTGCTGTTCTGGCAGCGGCGATCACCCAGGTTGCCGGTTCCATTACGGAAGAGCACAGAAAGAAGGCCAGACAAGCTTTGACCGACAATACGGAGCAAGCTTAACGGTAAGGTTACATAGGACTATGGTCAGAACGAAGAATATTCGCTTATTGCAATGTTATTTCTAATCGCTATAAGTCTTATCCGTTCGCACGAAAGTTATTTCAACTCCTCCAACTTTTTAAAAGACGAACAAGCTTTGCAAGGACACCTCCAGGGTCGCTTCGGCGGCCCTTTTATTTTGCTCCGGTTCAGCCAGGACAGCCATGCTCCTGGGTACCGCCGCGTTTGGACGCATCGCCAAGCGAGGCCTCTCCCCTTAACGGGGATGGTGAAGAGTTCTTAACCATCCGGTTTTATGATCCGCCCCATGATTACTGCATCTCTCCAGCGCGGCATCGCCGCAGGCATCCTGTCCGCCATCGTCGCCATCGGAACCGGTCCTGCCGCTCAGGCTCAATCCCAGCGCTCGACGGGGCAGTCGAGCCGTTCAGCCCCGGCCAAGCCCGCAGCAGCCTCAAAGCCTGCAGCCAAGCCTGCTGCGGCCGCCAAGCCCTCGACGGCAAAGCCCGCTGCGGCTGCGGCCGGAGCAGCGGCAGCGACGGCCGGAACCGCCGCAACAGCGGCTGCAAAGCCCAGCCCAGGCGGGTCGCTTCTGACCTCCTATGGCGATTGGGAAGTGTACATGGCCCAGACCGGCCGTTCGAAGGTCTGCTATGCGCTCAGCAGGCCTCAGGACCGTTTGCCGAAGAATGTGAACCGGGATCCGGCCTATCTGTTCGTGTCCTTCCGGCCCGCCGAGAACGTGAAGAACGAGGTTGCCCTGGTCCTGGGCTTTTCAGCAAAGGAGAACGGCCCAGCGGAAGCGGCCGTCGGCAACGCGTCCTATGCCCTCCTCACGAAGTCCGCCAATGCATGGCTGAAGAACCCGGCCGAGGAAGGCCAGGCCATCGCCACCATGGCCCGCAGCGGCACCGTGACCGTGAAGACGCAGTCGGCCCGCGGCTCAAGCCTTACGGATCGCTACTCCCTGAACGGATTCAGCAAAGCTTTGGAGCACGCCCGCAAGGAATGCGCTTCTTAGCAGGGGCTTCTCACGTGGTTGAAAATCGGCATTGCGATGAGCATGTTCCGGGCTTGAGGCCCGGAATTTTGCTTTTTGAAGCTCACCATTCCGACGCAATCGTGTTATAAGACCGCGAAATCCCAACAACGAAGGCTAGATCTCCCATGGCGACGGTGCTCGACATCGCCAAGCGCAACCCCAATGCGGCATCTCTTGCCGTAAGCGATGCCGCGCGCGCGGCCGGGTTCATCGAAAAGACGGCGGAGCTGAGCGTGGCGGCGGGAGCCGCCCCCGGCGGTGCGTCGCTCGTTGGCCTTACCCGCAGCCAGCTGAAGGATTCGCTCGCTGCCATCGGCGTGCCGGAGCGCGAGCTCAAGATGCGCGTCGCCCAACTCTGGCACTGGATCTATTTCCGCGGCGCCCGCGAGTTCGCCGAGATGACCAATATGGGCAAGGAGCTGCGCGCCAAGCTCAGCGCCGCCTATACGCTCGCCCGCTCGCAGGTGGTCTCCGAGCAGGTGTCGAAGGACGGCACCCGCAAGTGGCTCATCCGCATGGCCTCCACCGGTCCGCTGGACAAGGGCGCGGAGATCGAGTGCGTCTATATCCCCGAGACCGACCGCGGCACGCTCTGCGTGTCGAGCCAGGTCGGCTGCACGCTCACCTGCTCCTTCTGCCACACGGGCACCCAGCGCCTGGTGCGCAACCTCACCTCCGCCGAGATCGTGGCGCAGCTCATCGTGGCCCGCGACTGCATCGGCGACTGGCCCGATGCCACGCCGCCGGAGGGCGCGTTCGTTCCCAATGACGGCGGACGCTTCGTGTCCAACATCGTGTTCATGGGCATGGGCGAGCCGCTCTACAACACGGACAACGTGGTGGCCGCCATCGATGTGATGTCCGATGGCGAGGGCCTCAGCCTATCGCGCCGCCGCATCACCGTCTCCACCTCCGGCGTCGTGCCGCAGATGGAGCGCCTCGGCACTGAAGCCAACACCATGCTGGCCATCTCGCTCCATGCCGTGCGCGACGAGCTGCGCGACGAGCTGGTGCCGATCAACCGCAAGTACGACATCAAGCAGCTGCTCGACGCCTGCCGCGCCTATCCGGGCCTGTCGAATGCGCGGCGCATCACTTTTGAGTACGTGATGCTCAAGGGCGTGAACGACTCGGATGCGGATGCCCGCAAGCTCGTCCAGCTGCTGAAGGGTATTCCGGCGAAGATCAACCTGATCCCGTTCAACCCCTGGCCCGGCTCAAAATACGAGTGCTCGGACTGGGAGCGGATCGAGCGCTTCTCCGAGATCGTCTACCGGGCCGGCTACGCCTCGCCGGTGCGCACCCCCCGCGGCCGCGACATCCTGGCCGCCTGCGGCCAGCTCAAGAGCGAGACCGAAAAGCTGCGCGCCCGCGCCCGCATGATGGCCGAACAGGGCATCGGGGCCGAAGGCGTCTATGCGGTCAGGGACGGGGAGTAGAAAGACATGCCCTTGCGTATCCGGCCTGTTAGGATC
>JALYFY010000293.1 GCA_030777385.1 Pseudomonadota bacterium
GCAGACTCCGCCGCCAAGGATGAGACCCGCGCCACGATCGCGTTCATCTTCGATGAGATCTGCAAGCTGCTGCATCCCTTCATGCCGTTCCTCACGGAGGAGCTGTGGGCGATCAAGGGCGAGGAGGGGCCGAAGCGCGAGACGATCCTGGCGCTGACCCCTTTGTCGCAGCTCGATCACCTGATCGATCAGCAGGCCGAAGCCGAGATCGGCTGGGTAGTGGATCTGGTCAACGAGATCCGCTCCGCCCGCTCTGAGACGAACGTGCCTGCGGGTGCTCAGATCCCGCTTGCGCTTGTCGCATCCTCTGCCGATGTCCAGGCCCGCGCCGGCCGCTGGGGCGATATCGTGAAGCGCCTTGCGCGCATCTCCGATATCTCCTTCGCCGATGCGGCTCCGAAGAGCTCGATCCAGCTTCTCATCCGTGGCGAGACGGCGGCCCTGCCGCTGGAGGGCGTGATCGACCTCGACGCCGAGCGTGCTCGCCTTGCCAAGGAAATCCAGAAGCTCGATGGGGAGGTGGCGAAGATTGACGCGAAGCTCGGTAACGCGGACTTCATCAAACGGGCGCCGGAAGAGGTGGTCGAGGAGCAGCGCGAGCGCCGCGACGAGGCCCTCACCCGCAAGGCGAAGATGGAAGAGGCGCTTGGACGTTTGAAGGACGCTTAAGACACCAAGGGCCGCTCCTCAGCGGCCCTTTTCTTTTGCGGCTTTTTGCCTTCTACGGGCGTGCCAGATGCAGGATGGGGAAAGGCCGACCAGAATCGTCAAGTTCCGAGCGGCCCACCTGACGGAAACCAAGCTTCCGGTAGAAAGCACAGGCCCCTTCATTCTGCTCGTTCACATCAACCGTCAGGCGATCTGAAAGCGAAGCGGCGTAATCGACCAATGCTCGGCCGATCCCCTGACCGTGATGAGCAGGATCGATGAACAGCGCATCGATCTTGGAACCTGTCATTCCGAGGAAGCCTCTCGGCCGATCATCACCTCCGACGGCGACCCGGAAACGACAGGATGGCAGGTAGGTATCACGGACCTGCTCCGCATAGAAGGCGATGTGCTGTTCGGTCGGAAACCTGTGTGTCGCCCGAACGGCTGCATGCCAGATGTCGAACAAAAAGGGCAGGTCGGATGGTTTCGAGGGTCGGGTCGTAGTCATCCAACCTCATATAGTGGAACGAAGACGGAGCTGCACCCTGTTGTTGATGAGGGACTAGCCCCCACCCATGATGAAATCCACCAGCAGCTTCACGTTCAGCACCACGATGATTATGGCGATTACGGCTGCGATGGCGGTGAGCCAACGGGGCGTAACAAGCGCGCCCATCTTGTCCTTGGAGGCCGTCATCGTCACCAGCGGGATGATCGCGAAGGGGAGCTGCAGGCTCAGAATCACCTGACTCAGGATCAGGAGTTTTGCCGTGCCGCTCTCGCCATAGGCGATGGTCACGGCGGCGGCCGGCACGATGGCGATGCCCCTGGTGACGAGGCGGCGCATCCACGGAGCCATCTTGAAGTTGATGAAGCCCTCCATGACGATCTGACCCGCCATTGTGGCGGTCACAGTGGAGTTCAGGCCGCAGCACAGCAGCGACAGTCCAAAGAGCGTCGGCGCGATGGCGCTGCCGAGCAGCGGCTCCAACAAGGTGTGAGCCTCTCCGATCTCGGCGATCTCCGTGCGTCCCGTGTGATGGAAGGCCGCGGCGGCAAGGATGAGCAGGGAGGCATTGATGGTCAGCGCGAACATCAGCGCGATGGTCGAGTCGAGCGTTGCAAAGCGCAAAGCCTCGCGCCGCTCCGGCAGCGTGTTGCCATAGGCGCGCGTCTGCACGATGCCGGAATGCAGGTAAAGGTTATGCGGCATCACAGTCGCGCCCAGGATGCCGAGCGCGAGGTAGAGCATGTCCGGATTGGTGACGATCTCGGTTGTCGGGGCAAAGCCCGTGATGACGCCGGACCAATCGGGATCTGCCATGGCGATCTGGATGCCGAAGCAGACGGCGATCACGCCGAGCAGGGTGATGATGAAGGCTTCGACCCAGCGGAAGCCCAGATTCTGCAGGTACAGGATGAGAAACACATCCAGCGCCGTGATGATGACGCCGATCTCGAGCGGAATGCCGAAGAGCAGATTGAGCCCAATTGCCGTGCCGATGACCTCTGCGAGATCGGTTGCGCAGATCGCAAGCTCCGCCAGGAGCCACAGGCCCCAGGCGACGGGCTTCGGATAGGCATCCCGGCAGGCCTGGGCGAGGTCCCGGCCCGTCGCGACCGCGAGACGCGCGCAGAGGGACTGCAGGATGATGGCCATGATGTTGGAGATCAGCGCCACCGAGAGCAGGGCATAGCCGTATTTCGAGCCGCCTGCGAGGGAGGTCGCCCAATTGCCCGGGTCCATGTAGCCCACGGCCACCAGATAGCCTGGACCCATGAAGGCCGCTGCCCGCCGCCAGACCGATCCCTGCCGCACGGCAATCGATCGGTTGACCTCCGGTAAAGAGGGCAGATCCCGCGAATGCCGCCACGCGGCCTTTTGCACGAGGGAGACAGGAGCCGACTGATCCATAGGCACTTTCTGCAGTTGCAAATTATTTGCAATAAAAGGCTAACGTGGAACAAACGTCCCGGCAAGAGGAGAGTTGCACAAAGTTGCGTTGGAAAACTCAATTCTGGTCTGCAGGGTGAGGCAACTGTTGGAGCAGCGCCTGGCCTGGCTGTTCGAGCGTGACAACTCACCTAGGTTTTGCTCTAGCCTTGACGAAACCGTACAGGCAAAACCCGAACAGGAAGACCGACAAGGGATGGAAATGCTTGAGAGTGTCCTGATCGCCAACCGCGGCGAGATCGCCTGCCGCATCATCCGTACCGCCAAGCGGCTGGGGATGCGCACGATCGCGGTGTATTCCGAGGCCGATGCGGAGGCGCTTTTCGTGCAGATGGCGGACGAGGCCCATCCTATCGGCCCGCCGCCCGCCCGCGAGAGCTATCTTCAGATCGACAGGATCATCGAGGTCGCCAAGCGCACGAAGGCCGCCTCCATCCATCCTGGCTACGGCTTCCTGTCCGAGCGCGCCGAGTTTGCCGAGGCCTGCGCCAAAAACGGCATCGTCTTTGTCGGACCTCCGGCTTCTGCCATCAAGGCCATGGGTTTGAAGGACGCCGCCAAGGCTTTGGTGCAGCAGGCTCAGGTGCCGGTCGTTCCCGGCTACCACGGCTCCAAGCAGGAGCCGGACTTCCTGCGCCAGAAGGCTTATGAGATCGGCTATCCGGTTCTCATCAAGGCCGTTGCGGGCGGAGGCGGCAAGGGTATGCGGCGGGTCGAGAAGGCTGCCGACTTTGATGCCGCCTTGGAGAGCGCCCAGCGCGAAGCCCAGAGTTCCTTCGGTGACCCGCGCGTGCTGGTGGAGAAATACATCCTCTCGCCACGCCACATCGAAATCCAGGTTTTTGCCGACGGCCATGGCAATGTGGTGCATCTTTTCGAGCGTGACTGCTCCCTCCAGCGCCGCCATCAGAAGGTGATCGAGGAAGCGCCGGCTCCGGGGATGACGCCCGAGATGCGCCAGGTGATGGGGCAGGCGGCGGTGGAAGCTGCGCGCGCCGTCGGCTATGTGGGTGCGGGCACCGTCGAATTCATTGCGGACGGCCGCGAAGGCCTGCGCCCCGACCGCTTCTATTTCATGGAGATGAACACCCGTCTGCAGGTGGAGCATCCGGTTACCGAGGCAATCACCGGTCTCGATCTCGTCGAGTTGCAGTTCCGTGTGGCATCGGGAGAAAAGCTGCCGTTCACGCAAGATGACCTTATGATCAACGGTCACGCGGTCGAGGCGCGCCTTTATGCAGAAGACCCGGAAAAGGAGTTCCTGCCCTCCACCGGCAAGCTCTGGGCGCTGGAGTTCCCGGACGGTCAGGGGATCCGCATCGACACCGGCGTCGAGGCCGGAGCAGAGGTGACGCCCTATTACGATCCGATGATCGCAAAGGTCATCGCCCATGGCGCAACCCGCGATGAGGCATTGACGATGCTCGCGGAAGCGCTTGGGGAGACGATCGTCGCCGGGCCGAAAACCAATGCCGCCTTCCTGAAGCGGTTGTGCGAAGCAGACGGTTTCAGGGCAGGGCAGTTCGACACCGGCTTCATCGACCGCAATCTCGAAAGCCTAGGAGTCGGACCGCAGCCTCCTGACGATATTGCGATATCGTTCGGCGCTGCTGCCCTGATCTCGCGCGAGATTGACCGCTTGCGCATGTTGGAGCTTCAGAAAAGCGACGAGCCCTCGTCGCCATGGTCGATGCCGGATGGCTTTCAGCTTCTTGGAACGCGCAGCGTTGGCGTGTCGCTCCTCGTCGATGGCGAGCGTACCGAGGCTCGCGAGGTGTTCAGCCG
>JALYFY010000294.1 GCA_030777385.1 Pseudomonadota bacterium
ATGGTATCGGCCATCTGTGCGCCACGAGCGCCCATAGGCTGATGTGCGCCTTCTGTGGTGTCCTTAGCCGTCTGGTGCTCTGTCTCGGCATTGACCTCGGCGCCCAGCAAGACGACGACCGTCGAGAGCCAGATCCAGGTCATAAAGCCGATGACGGCGCCAAGCGAGCCGTAAGTTTCGTTGTAGCTTCCAAAATTGGCCACATACCATGAAAAGAGCATCGAGACTGCGATCCACAGGATGGCCGCGACGATGCCGCCAGGCGTAACCCAGCGCCATTCGGCTTTGTCACGGCTCGGGCCAAAGCGATAGATCAGCGACAGGCCTGCAACGACACCGACAAGAAGGATCGGCCAACGCGCGAGGGCGAGAAGCCACTCGGTTCCTTGTCCCAGGCCGATGAAGTCGAGGATGATCGGGAGAACGATGATCCCGCCAATCGCCAGAATGATGAAGAAGATGGCGCCCAGGGTGAAGGTGAGAGACATCAGGTTCAGCTTGATGAAGCTTCTCTTCTCCTCCTCATCGTAGACGATGTTCAGAGCGTCGAAGACGGCCTTCATGCCGGCATTGGCGCTCCAGAGCGACAGGACCAGACCGAAGATGAAGCCGAAGCTCAAGGCGCCGCCCCCCTGCGAGGCGATCCGGGAGACCTGTTCCCTGACGATGTCGAGCGCTCCGCCGGGCATGACGCCCGACATGGCGTTGAGGTGATCCTGGATCGTGGCCGGGTCGGCAAAGAGGCCATAGATGGATACAAGGGCAGCGATTGCGGGGAAGACAGCCAGCAGGGCATAATAGGTGACGCCAGCCGCCACCGACATGATCCGATCCTTGCCGAACTCCTCGTAGGTGCGCCAGAGGACATCCTTCCAACCCTGTGCCGGAATGTCCGTTGGCGTATCGGCGTCTCTGCCACGCCCATGTTCGCTGGCGGCCTCCGGCGGGGCATGCTGCTTCTCGGAAAAGCCTGTGTCGGCTTTTCGCGCTTGGCCTGCCGCCTGCTGGGGCCGCCTGCCTGTGGCTGGCACCGGATGGCGCTCTCCTCCGGCGACGAGCCTGACGAGGGCCCACCCCAGGACCACGGCCCACATGGTCGTGACGGCCGCGGAAGATTTCGCGCCGGGTTGCTGGACAGCCGGATTATCCGCCATGATTAGACAAAGCCTCATCTACCGAACGCCAGCCGGAACGGCTTGGCTCAACCGTAAACCTCCCGAAGAACTCAGCGGTTCCATGCACTTACCTTGTCTAGGAATCGGAACCGCCTGGAAAGTGCCGGCCAAATCCCATCTGACAGGGGCTACAGGGCAAACGAGAATAAGAAATGCAATCCTTCCGCATTCCCAGGAGGGGCTGTGCCTTGAGCCGTAGCGCGCTAATTCCAGCGGGCTTCCCTCAAGCTTCTCTCAGGTCAGGAATCCATGATGACGGCAGCAACTCGCTGGATCCCAAGCCTTATCGTGGCAATTCTCGCAGTTCTTGCCATTCGAGCCGAGTTCCCCCGCATCGCCTATGGCGGCGGCTTGTGGGATTTCGGCTCCTTCGTGGCATCGGCCCGTGCCGCAAAGGAGGGGCTGAATCCATACGGGATCTATGAGCTGACCCTTCATGTAGAGTTGCCAGGGTTCGAGTCGTGGAACCCGAACCTGAATCCTCCGATCTCGGCGTTGCTTTTTCAGCCCTTCGACACCGCCGATCCTCATGTGTCCTACCGGGTCTGGCGCTGGATCTCGATCGCCTTCTATGCAGCCACTGTTGTGCTGCTCGTGCGCCGCTTCCCTGGCGTGCAAGCGGTGATCGTTGCCTTGTGGGCTTTTGCGCTTGCAGGTTTTTGGGACACCCTGTTCCTCGGGCAGATCTATCTGCCGCTGGTTTTCGCAGGCGTTGCAGCCTGGATGCTTCTTGAGCGAGGGAACGGCTTGGCGGCAGGCATCCTCATCGGGATCATCGTCTCGATGAAGCCCAATTTCCTGGTGTGGCCTGCGCTGTTGTTCCTCTCGGGATATTACCGCCCAGCCCTGATGGCTGGCATCACTGCCGGCATCATCAGTGCGATCCCGCTGCTAGTGTATGGACCCGAAGTCTACCGCCAATGGTTCGAGCTTGTGGCGTCAGATCGGGAGAGGGCTTTCTTCCTGACGAACGGGTCCTTTGCGGGGCTCGCCGCCCGGGCAGGTATGCCGATGCTGGGGCTGATCCTCAGTCTCGCCCTGCTGGCCGGATTAGCCCTATGGGCCTTCTTGCGCCGGCCGGATGTTCTGGTCGCTAGTGCCCTGGCTCTTGTTGCCGCTCTTCTGGCTTCGCCCCTTGGCTGGATCCACTACACCCTGTTCCTGCTGCCGGTGCTCCTGATGCACTGGCATCGGCCAGCCATGCGCATCGTTGCGCTCCTCCTCATGATTCCCGTTCCGTTCATCATCGATCAGTTTACGAAAGCAGCCTGGATCCAGCTGACCATCGGATCTGCCTATGGATGGGCGCTGGTGCTTTGCCTTGCTGTCCTGATCATGGATGAATGGCGTCGCGTGCCAAGGAGTGATGTCAGGAGGCAGGGCCGTGTGGCGATGCCGGAGAAGTCCTACTCTGGCAGCCCTTCCTGAGAGAACTTCCCGTTAGCCACCACTTGATGAGGTCTGTTCGTCGATATCCTCCGGATCGGATCCGGTGGAACTGCTGACGGTTTCCGCTGGCTCGCGCGGAACATAGATTTTCCAATCCACAGTCTCTTGTGCAAGCTGGTAATTCTCGGACAGATAGTCTGCATAGAGCCGGCGAAGTCCGTCGGCCGTTGAGAACTCAATCGGCCATTTCGGCTCCATGACGATCCGGACATCGCGCAGAAGCGTTTCCGGCGGCAGGTAATGGGATTCGTTGACCGTACGTCCCCAGTGATGCCACGTGCTGTCACCTTTCGGGGGCATGAGGCCGAGGCCCGCCGAGAACGGTCCTACGAAATCGAGGACGTGTACATGGCCCACGCTCTGGTCGAGATCCGCAAGGGCTCGTGCACCGTCTTCGAGGCTGGCGAGATACCTGGAAAAGACCGGGTAGTCTCCTTCCGTCCACAACTGCACCAGCCTGATCCGCTCGAAGTTCGGCAGCGGCACGGCCTGCCCCTGCTGCAGGCTGGCGAGGCCTGCATGCAGGGTTAGTGCGGCAGCGTTGTGAACGCTGCTCGGAAGAACGAACGCCAGGAGGAGAAGCTGGGTGCCGGCAACCAAGGACTTGCGCCGCTTGTCCGCCTCAAAGCTGTCCGAGCGAGCGAGCAGTTCCGCCGCGACGGCAGCTCCTGCGGGAAGCGTGATGATCCCCCAGTTCTGAAAGTTCTGCGTGATGAGCATGAAGCCGGCACCGGCGCAAAATCCGAAGAACAGGAAGTCGCGGATGCTCCGGGTGCGCCAAAGGCAGAACCCCATGAAAAGCGCGAAGAGGGTGTAGTCGGCGAGGTTCCTGAACACCACCGAGACAAGTTCATCGAGAGTCTTCAGGCTGCCGCTCACCTCGCTCGCCAAAACTAGGTCCGCGATATGGGCTGCTGTTCCGCCCCAAAGAGCTTCGATGACAAGGCCTGCGGCAAGAACAAGCCCGATAGAGGCCACAGCCCAGCCGCGCTGACGAGGATCGAGCAGCATCAAGCCGAGGAAAGCCAGCGCCACGACTCCGTAGCTGACCTTGATATACAGCATGATAAGTGTGAGGAGCGCGGCGCATAAGGCATCGAGGGATCTCTGATAAGGCCGAATGTGCAAGGGCTGCAGATACAGGACCACCAGGATGCCGAGGGCCGACCAACCGATCCGGTTATAGAACATGGCAAAGGACAGAGCCCCGATCCCTTCACCAAGATTGATAGGAACGGCCGCGATAAGCGTGAGAAAGGCAGCAAGCGGAAGCGCGATGGCAGGCCGCAGGCGCGAGCTGAAGATGTGGGCGGCCATCGGTGCCAATGCGAGCACAAGAAGGGCCATGCCGAATGGCATGGCTGCGCCCAGATGCCCGGAGAGCCAGTAACCTATGGCCGGTGCGTAATAGACGAGCGGTCCGAGCGCCGTATGAAAATCGCGGTTGGGAACTTGGCCCAAGGTGACGCGATGAACACCGTCGATGAATATGAACAAGTCGTTCATATACTTGGTTGTGACGGTTTGACCTGGCAGCGCGAGCAGCAGGGCGCAGACCGGCGCTATGGCGATCACAAGCATCGCGACGGATGCCGGGCGCTTCGTCAAAACAGTCATCGTGAATTTCCGCTCCCAGCGCCAACACTGGATAGTTGCTCTTGTTCCATCGAAGGAGCGGTGCGGCTGAGCGCTTTGTTGTCCCGACGCCGATGAACAGTCCAGAGATCCGTCTCGCGCACAGGCTCGAAGGCCTCTCGGATATAGTTTCCATAGAGGTTGCTGAGGGGAAGATTGTTGATCCCCCATTTGGGCTCCATCAGCACAGACACATTGCCGAGCAGCTGCTCCGGGGGCAGAAAATGGGTGTCGTTGATGTTGCGCCCCCAATGGAGCCATGCGTTATCGCCGCGAGGCGGAGGCAGGCCCAAACCTGCCGAGAACGGATTGGCGAAATCGAGAACCGACACATGCTCAGGCTTGAAGGGCAACTCGCTCAAGAGGCGGGCCCCCTCCTGGATGCTGTCAAGGTAGGCCGTCATGAAGCTGCGGTCGCCAGGCACCCAAAGGGTCGTCAGCCTGAGACCATCGAACCGGGGCAGGCCGAAGGGCTCGCCTAAGCGCAGGGTGGCGGCGGCTGTGTGCACGCAAAGCGCCATGAAACAATGAATGGTGGTCGGCAGCAGAAAGGCCAGCAGGACAAGCGGCGCTCCGAAGTTCGTCAGCAAACGGCCTCTGGGCTGGGGCATCCTGCTGGTGCGCAGGAGAAGCTCCGCTGCCACGGCAGCTCCGGCAAAAATCGTGATGACTCCCCAAGGTTGGGAGTTCTGATTCTGGATCATGAGGCCAGGGCCAGCGCAGATCCCGAAGAACAGAAGATCGCGTAGGCTGCGAGTTCGCCACAGAACCGGAACGGCAAGGATGGCCAGCATGACGTAATCAGCCAGATGCCGAAGGAAGCCGAGCACCAGTTCCACGACCCCGCGGGAGCCGCTCACCATTCCTGCCAGGATCAGGTCATCGAGATGGGCTCGCGACCCCTGCCAGAACAATTCGATGATCAGCCCACAGACAAGGGTCAGGCCTAGCGCTCCTGCCGCCCAGCGGCGCTGGCGGGCATCAAACAGCATGAAAGCCAGGAAGGCGAGCGCGACCAGGCCATAGGTGGCCTTGATGTAGACCATCGCCAGCGTGAGCCCTGCTGCGCAGACGGCATCGAGAAGATCCTGGCGTGTGCTGCTTTGCTCGGGGCGCAGATACATGACGAGCAGAGTGGCCAGAGCCGCCCAGCCGATCCGGTTGTAGAACATGGCAAAGGACAGCGACGCGATGCCCTCTCCGAGATTTGTGGGCACGGCCACGATGAGGAGTACAAAAATCCCGAACGGGATTGCCACTACTGGACGCAATCGTGAGCTGAAAATGTGCGCCATCGGCACGGCAAGCGCGAGGGTTGTTGCGGCCATCCCGGTTGGCATCGCGCCCCCCATGGTGCCGGATATCCAATAACCGATGGCCGGAACGTAGAACGACAAGGGACCAAGGGCCGTGTGGAAGTCACGGTTCGGCACTTGGCCGGATACGACCCGATAAGCGCCGTCGAGGAAGATGAAGAGATCGTTGAGGTAGGCAGTCGTAACGGTCT